>QQUB01000741.1 GCA_008501835.1 Bacteroidota bacterium | reverse complement strand
CCTGTACTCATATTGAAGGTTCAGACGAGGCTTAAGATCAGGTTTGAGGATTTATCCTAATTACAAACTTCAACAAAAAAACAATCAACATGACTCTTGATTTATCAATAAATAAGTATGCCGATGTTTCCTACGAAGAAAAGGAAAGGCTGTTTGAAGAGGCAAAGGCTGATGAACGCTGGCATCATGTTTTATACGGCTGCTATGAATGTGGCATCTGTGTAGCTGCATGTCCTTCTGCAAGGTTTTATGATTTTAGTCCCAGGGTTATTGCACAGGCAGTGGCCAGAGAAGATGTGGACCTGGTCTACACCTTAATGAATGACAGTGTTTGGGATTGCTCACAGTGTTTTTCCTGTGACCGTTGCCCAAGGCAAAATTCTCCCGGGCAGATCATCACCGTGTTGAGAGAGGTAGCAGTGAAAAATGGTCTGCAGACAGCAAAACAGGCCCTTGAAGGATACGGAAGGATTATCTATAAAATCATGTCAACCGGGTCACAGGTATCACCAGATATGTTGCAACCCGATGCATTTCCGGATTGGGGAGTTCACGTTCACGAAATTGCAGAGAATCTCGATGTCTGGAGAAAAGCCCTTCCACCGGAAACCCTCCATACGATTGAAACCGGCTGGAAAGTCGATGATAAAACCATCATTGAGCTTTACCTCATCTGGCATATGACCGGTGTGATGGACCTTATTGAAGGTATTGATGAAGGTCTCTTTATGATCCTCGTTGATGTTATGGAGGAAAGGCTTGAGGAGGCGGGTTATGACGTAACCTTTGATTAGGAACTTAATTTGATTTTTGACAAATAGCGTGGCTGGAAATTATTACCAATTGAACACCTTAAAAAAGTTTTCCAGCTTTTTAAATGCTTATAAATTAAATAATTATGATTCATTTACCAGTATCAAAAGCAAGTGAACGCATTTTCAAGACTGATCCTGATAATGCTCCTACACACGACCTCCGCGATGAGATTTTCCAATTGGAAAAAGAAGGCGAATGGATAGTGCAACGTGTACCGGAGCCCTATATTGAGGTGCAAACCAAGTACGGGAGAATGAAGAAAATTCCCGTAGAAAAAACATGGCATCACAAAAGCTGTGGGCAATGCGGGCATATACCTGGTTACTCCACTTCGATTTTCTGGCTGAATCGGGAATTCGGACTGGATTACCATGATCCAACGGATCAGACTTCATGCACTGCCTGGAATTATTATGCTTCAGCCACTTCCAATCCTGAGGCTCAGGCAGCAGTAGCTATCAGGAATTTTGCTTCGGCTTACGAAACAGGCTATTTCCCATTGATCCATTGTGGTACCAGTTTTGGACACTACAAGGAAGTCCGTCATGCCCTTGTACACCAGCCTGAATTGCGGCGCAAGGTACGCGATATCATGAAGCGGTTGGGAAAGCCATTTGTTATTCCTGAAGAAATTGTACACTACAGTGAGTGGGTTTATGCTATGCGTGATCGCATTGCGGAAAAGCAGGTCATCGATATGAGTAATATTGCTGCTACTGTTCACCCTGCGTGTCATTACCACAAACTGATAGAAGAGGATGCCATTTATTCCGAAGAGATCTATGGAGCTCAGCGTTCCGCGATCATTTCCGGAGTACTTACCAAATTGGGTATAGATGTGAGGGATTACTCTACATGGTTTGATTGCTGCGGTTTTGGATTCAGACACATATTGGTTTCCCGTGATTTCTCTCGTTCCTTCTCTGTGCAAAGAAAAATTGAGGTGATGAAGGAAGAAGCCAATCCTGATATTGTGGTTACCCATGATACCGGGTGTGTTACAACACTTGATCAAAGCCAGTTTGCAGGAGAAGCCCATGACCGGAAGGTTGGAATACCGGTTATGTCAGATTCTCAAATGGCAGCTTTGGCCATGGGCGCGCACCCTTACAAAGTTTTACAACTACACTGGCACAATACGAACAATAAACCATTCCTTGAGAAGCTCGGCATCGATTATGAAAAAAAATGGGCTGAATTTCAGGCAGAATGTGATAAGATAAAATCCGGGGAAAAGGAATACATGACCTGGGATGACGCAAAATAACTGACAGACACCGTACTTTTTACTTAAACAAATAAATCCTTAATAATTAAGATATGGCAAACCAAGATATCGTAATCATCGGAGGAGGACCTGCAGGGATCGAAGCTGCAAAAGGTATTGCAGACCTCGGCTATAAAGCTATTCTTGTTGAAAAAAGAGATCGCCTTGGGGGTAATCCGGATGAGCAGCAATATGCTGCCTTAACACCTGACCTCCGCGATACAGAAGAGGCCCTGGAAGAAATGATCGCTCCCCTCAGGGATAATCCTAACATTGAAGTTAAGTACAATACACTCGTAACCGGAGCCGAAGGTGCTCTGGGGGACTTTACCCTCAAAGCCGTGAGTATGGGGAAAGAGATAGATATTAAGGCAGGAGCGGTTATTATCTCTACAGGATTCCAGCATTTCGACCCGGGAAGGGAAACCCAGAAATATGGATATTATGAGCATGATGATGTGCTTACCCTGACGGATGCTGAGAAAATGTTGAAGGCACATAATTTTGTCCGCCCTTCTAATGGTGAAAAACCAAAACGCATCTGTTTCATTCAGTGTGTGGGTTCCAGAGATCGTCAGATCGGCAATGAATATTGCTCAAAAGTTTGTTGTGGTATTTCCTCCAAGCAGGCGATTGAAGTCCGTCAACAGGTTCCGGATTGTAAAGTTTACATATTCTATATCGATATGCGGATGTACGGCTACTGGGAAAATGAAATCTATTGGCCTGCTCAGGAACAGCATAAGGTCAATTACATCAAAGGTATGGCTACGGAGATTGTCAAAAAAGGTGATAAACTTCTTGTTAAAGGAGAAGATACTACGCTGCGTCGCCCAATGGAAGTGGAAATGGATATGGTAATCCTCGCTGTGGGAATGGAGCCTAGTGAAGGAACCAAGCAGATGGCATCCATCTTTGGCATCAAGCAAAACAAATACAATTTCCTGGAAACTACCGGTGGACCATTGGATACCGTTTCTACCAATGTGCCAGGTGTTTTTGCGGCAGGTGCCTGTACCGGTCCCGCTGACCTGGAGGATTCTGTGTCAGCTGGTGGTTTGGCAGCAATGAAAGCCATTGCCTCGGTTAGAAAAGCAGAAATGGCAACAGCCTGATTGATCAATTCATAATAGGCAATAATGAGTCAGGTTGTAGATACAGAAACCGCCAGGGAGTTCATGAAAGAAACCATGGAAAAGATCCAGGAAGGGTCTTTGGAAATGATCGCCGGAGAACTGGAGGTCAAAAGCGGGTTCTTTCAGGAAAGACTTTCAACGCCTGAAAAAGTTCAGGCGCTTACGGAAACTGACCTGTTTGAAATTCTCAGACATATCTTTTGCACGCGAAGGACTGCCAAAAAGATTTTGGAGGAAAAAGTGAAAACTGACACTTTTAAAACCCTGATCTCAGACCTGTTGCACAAGAGTGATCCTGTAGAAAAACGGTTCAGTAATTTCTGTGATAAACTGGATATGCTTGATGTGAACATCAGGTATGATCTTGCCGGAGAACTGTTACATTATACCTTCCCCGATAGATATTGGCTGTGGTGCCGCTGGATGTGGGACCCGAAGGTTAAAACGGGATCCCTTCCATTGGTAACTACAAGTGATTATTCCTTTGAAGGATCAGACCCCGGGGAGACCTATCTGAAAATTGGGAAGGCACTGATATTTGTTCATCAGGTTGGAGAAGCAGCAGGATTCCAGAATATCAGTCGCAATTTATTTGGTACCAGTGTATTCCTTAGTTGTGTATATGTGATTTATGCGTATACCGTACTCAGGATGAGAATGACACAGGAATTCAACAAAGTGATGCCTGGATTGACGGAATTTTCCAGAAGGATCCTCGGTGTCCATCACTTGAAACCTGTAAATAATTAAAATTCACTTTTCATACTATACATTTCTATTGTTATGTCAAAAATTGAAAAAGAAAGAATAATCGAAAAAGAATCGGCCGTTGTACAGGGGATTGAACTCACTGCTGACTGGAACAGAATGTTCGAGCAACGGGTTGTATTTGATTACGATACCACCGGACTTGACAAAGTGGCCGACCTGGCTGGTGGCGAATCTATGGCCTGGTGTTATCAATGCACCCAGTGTATCCCCGTATGTCCTGTGAATACGGTTGGTGGAGAGTACGGTCCCAGGAAAATATTCCGGAAACTACAGCAGGGCATGGACCTTTTTACCCATGACGATCTGTGGAAATGTACAACCTGTGCCAACTGCCTGAGAGTTTGCCCGAAGGTGGTTAATATGATTGAAATCATGCCTGCAGTACGGGAAGAGGCGGTATTGGATGGGAATGTACCCGATGAGTTGCAGGAAGCATTTGAAAACACCTTTGAATACGGTAATCCACTCGGTGAATCCCAACGTAAACGCGCCGATTGGGTGAAAGATGCGGAAGTGGAAGTTCCAGTCATGAAGGAGATTAAAAGGGAAGTGGATGTTCTGTGGTTTGTAGAATGTTATCCGGCCTACCATCACAGAGGTAAAGATGCTACCACTGCCCTGGCCAAAATAATGAACGTTCTTGGAATAGATTATGGAGTTTTGGGTACAGAGGAAAAATGCTCTTGTGATTCGCAAAGACTTGCCGGAGAGCAGGGGTTGTTTGAAGAATTTGCTGAAGAGAACATCAAAACCTTTAGCAAATACAAGTTCAATAAAATAATGACCACAGACCCTCACGCTTTGAATGCACTGAAGAAGGAGTATCCAAAATTTGGAGGGGAATATGAAGTGGTACATTATACAACTATGTTAGCACCCTTGATGGAAAAGCTTGATCTGAAGAATAAGCTTAACTATAAGGTCACCTTCCATGATCCATGTTATTTAGGTCGTCACAACGGAGAATATGAAGCTCCCCGCAAAATACTGGAATCAATTCCTGGAGTTGAACTGACTGAAATGGGCAGGTGTAAAGAACAAAGTTACTGCTGCGGCGGTGGCGGTGGCGGCATGTGGCTGGATGGTTTTATGGCCGACCACGTCCAGGAAAGACTGTCCGAGAACAGGGTTAAAGAAGCGGTTGAAACCGGCGCCGATGTACTTGCGGTGTGTTGTCCTTATGAGGTTTCCCGTTTTGAGGATGCCGTGAAGTCTACAGGAAATGAAGGTAAATTACTCGTTAAGGATATCGCCGAGTTGATACGGGAAGCCATGGGTTAATCTACTCCATCTAATAAAGTTTATTCGATGCAAAAAAATATTAAAACAGACCTGCTTTACGATCCGGAGAATTATTTCTGGATCAAACCTGAAGGCGATAAAGCCAGAATTGGCATGAGTCCTTTAGTAGAACAAACCAGTGGTTCATTTGTAGCTATCCAGTTTTCCAAGATTGGTGAGAGTATTTCAAAAAATGAATCTTTCGGAAGTGCCGAAGCTGAAAAACATGTCGGCCATATGAAAATGCCGGTTTCAGGAACGATCACGGCAATTAATGAAAAGGTAGTCTCAAACCCAAGGCTCATTAATACCGATCCATACGGTGAAGGTTGGTTGCTTGAAGTGGACCTTTCCAATTTCACTGCTGAATATGACAGCCTTATTGCCGGAGAAGAGAATATCAGGAAATGGTTTGAAGCAGAACTAAAGAAGTTTGACGACAAAGGCTGGCTGGCACAGCCATAA
>QQUB01000647.1 GCA_008501835.1 Bacteroidota bacterium | reverse complement strand
GTAAGCGTATCAAATACCGCAACAGAGTATAAAGTTGATACGTATGGGCTTATTGTAATTTCATCAGTATTGATAGTGTCAGAATGATTCCAGCTATATTCCAGATCAAGGCTATTGCTTAAGGCCTGAAGTTGAATCGTCTCACCAAGTGAAATTTCAAAATCTTCTCCAAGATCCACAAATAGATCAGGAGGGCCTAATACGGAAATATCAAGCGTTTCTTCACATCCTGAAATATCCTGGATGATAACCTGATAACTGCCTTCTTCCAATCCGGTGAATGTTTCAAATGAAGAGAAGTTTTCTCCATCAATGGAATAAACATAGCCGGGCATTCCTCCAAAAACAGTGTCGACATAAATTTCACCACCATTTACCGGATCCAGACAAGTAATATCTTTGGCACTGACCTGAGCAATTAATTCATCCGGTTGGGTAAGCGTATAATTAGCCTCAGCCTCACAGCCATTTTCATTGATTATTTGAAGGCTGTATTCACCAGAGCCCAGATTACCTGCCACTGCGGTAATGGAGCCGGAACTCCAGTCGTAACTGAGCGTATTCCATGGACCAGAAACTTCAGCTTGCAACACACCGTCATTTTCTCCATAACAGCTGATCTCACTGGCTACACCAATGTCAACCAGAAGGGGAGCGCTGGGCTGAGTGATTTCTACGGAAGTATAGGCTTCGCAACCATCCGTATTGGTAATGGTAACATCATAGAAACCTGCTGAAAGTCCGGTTATTTCAGGCGTATCTTCCCCGTCAACCCAATTATAGGTAGCAGCAGTTCCGTTTTCCAGTAAAACGCCGGCCTGGCCATCACTTCCCTCAAAACAAGAAACATTTTGAATGGGGTTTGGTGTGGCAATAAATTCTAATGGTTCGTTGATAAAAAATGATGTTACAAGTTCACATCCGTTTTCATCCGTTATGGTAAGTTCATAAGTTCCTGTACATAGTCCGGTAAGGTCTTCACTGATTTCTCCATTCGACCACAGGAAGGATTTGGTTCCTGTTCCTCCAATGCTCGAAATATCTATACTTCCGTCACAGAAACCAAAACAGGAGGCACCATTTACCAAAGTAGTTTCCAGTTGCAGTTCTTCCGGTTCGAAGATATCTGCCACAAAAGTGGTATCAAAAAAGGCATCATTAATGGTTATCTCCACCGGCCCGGCTGGTAAGTTTTCTATAAGTGTCTCAACTCCTTCTGAATCAATGGTTCCTGAACCATTTAATCCGGAGGTTACCTGTGACCAGGAGAAATTATAAGGCGGTTCGCCATTATAAGTTGTGAACCTTATGATGCCACTACTTTCTCCAAAGCAGTTCAGTGAATCATTTTCAAAAATGGGAACAATTCCGGTAAGAAATTCAACATCAAAGCATTCAATGAGTTCGCACCCAATATCGTCTGTAATGGTCACACAACAATTACTTCCTCCCGTTAACATGGTAGCTGTTTGTCCTGTTTCTCCATTACACCACAGATAAGAGTAGTTTCCGGTGCCACCACTGGCATTTGCCGTGGCCATACCTGTTGCTGTCATGCCAATTGCGGGTGATTGATCAATTGTAGCTGTAAGAGGATCTAATACCGTTAAATTGGTAAACACAATACTGTCACACCCTGCAAAAACCTGGATGGTATCTGCATAATTCCCGGAAGTTGTATACAGGCTCGAGCCAACCTGATATTGAGTTCCGGCGCAAACCGTTGTATCCACGGTAACCTTTGGGGTAATATCACCATTGTCCGTTACCCTGATCTTGAAAACTCCTTTGGCGTTAAAACCGGTTCCGTCAACCAGGATCCAGTAAGGGCGACCGGGATATAAACAGGTAGCGATCATACTTTGATCGAGGTCATCAATATCGTATTGACTCATCACATGTCCAAATGGACCATTACAGAAGTTGTTAAATGATCTGTATAAAGCCAGTTGAATCCCAATGGAATCAATCGTTCTGTCCGTTATTCCTTCTATCAAAACGTGCCCGGAAGGTGGTGCAATAAAACCAAACCAAACGGAATGCTGACTGACAAATGCCTGTACATAAGGGTCATCTGTATCTGTTGAACAGAAATTGGACACCCAGTTTGGGGTTTCGACACTTCCTCCTTCAGGAACTTCTCCCAGGTCCTCGTAATCGCATCGAAAATCACCACCTTCAACAATACCGATGTCAATGATTTCCAGTCCGAAAACTCCTGTGGTAGCCGCTGGGGCCGCCCCGTCAACAAGAATGTAATAAGTTGTATTTGGCATGGGGCATTCTACAGGCATCCAAACATCGTTTCCAGTATCTAACCAATAGGCCAGAACCAGATCCAAAGGGCCGTCACATGCCCCGGTTTGGGAAGTATAAACAGCTAACTGTAGGTCAATATCAAACCCTGTAGCTTCCGGATCATTAACGGCATGAACGAAAAATTCTCCGGAAACATCCGCTCCTGTGGTGAATGAGAACCAAACTCCGGCGTCATTGAAGAAAAATCCCTGGTCATTTGGTTGTGCATCGCCTGCATTGGTCGCACATAGATTACTGTACAACCCCAAAGATGCATCGCCAAGAGTATCTGCAAAGGTCAGGACTCCTAAGTCAACTGCTGAGCAAATGGTGTCGTTACTGTAAATTGGCGTAAGAGAAGTACTGGAAATAGTAAAGGTAACTTCTCCGTCCGAGGAAAGATTGTCCGCCAAACCTATTGTTTGAGTGGAGCTACTGTTTGTGGCCGGAACCGTTACATCCTGACAAATAGTTTCCTCACATGTTTTTGTGACATCGCAACCAATCCCTATTTCGTAAGAAAGGCCATCATTTTCAAAGGCACTAAAACAAATTTCAATGGTGGCCGGCACATCTGATTCACAATCAAAATTTTGAGTGTATTGAGTGTTGGGCAGACTGGTGAAACAATTGCCGGATTCGGGGTATATGACTTCTCCCTCTCCTTCAATATTTACTGCCCAGAAGGGATCCGCTTGTCCAATAAAGTCATCGCAAGTTGTGGTGGAAGAACCGCCATCTATGGTGACAGTTAATTGAATTTGTCCCCAGACAGAAATGTTGAGTATTAAAACAGGGAATAGTAGTAATAATTTTCTCATTATTTGTTGTTTTCAAAAAAAGCAGAAGTTGTTGTTGAGGGTGCAACAATAACAGAAGAGGTGTGGAGACGATTTTGCTGTTTTATTAACGGAGGCTAAAATACGATTATTATACTTGAAATGAAATATTTCCATAAGCCTCGATGGAAAGAAAAAAGCCCTTTGCAAGCTGAATTGCTCGCAAAGGGCTTTAATTGTCAGAAAAATTTTTCCTTATCTGATGATGGTTACATCTCCTCGAATGATTTCCCCTTTGGAAATATTCAGTCGGAGGATGTAATAATAAGTACCGTGTGGTAACTCATTACCTTCATCATTCAAACCATTCCAGTCGTTATTGTAAGGAGCTGCTGTATAAATAATATCACCCCAACGGTTGAAAATGATGATCTCATTATCCGGGAATTCATCCGGTGCATTGTTGGCCAGAATATCGAAAATGAGCATATCATTCAAACCATCCTCGTTTGGTGTGATGGTATTGGCGATTTCAGGCTCATTAGGATCTTCAGGAACGATGATTACAATCGTGGCCTGATCACAAAGATCCGGACAATTCGTACTGCAAATTTCATAGGTAACTTCCGTTTCACCCTCAGCTCCTGGTCCAACAGAATAGTGGTAGGTGCCATTTACAAGGCTATCCATTTGACCGAAAGCAGGTTCTGATAAAATGGTGATAGTCACTTCAGAACTGCTGGTGATATCATTGGCCAAAATATTAGTTGAGCCAAACCTGATCTCCTCAGTAAGTTCGATCAGATCATTGTTGGCTACCGGAGCAGCTTCTCCGGTAATTACCAGCGTGTCTGAATCGTAATCAGGACATGCTTCAGCAGATAAAGTCCAAATGAAAATATTGTCACCAGGAAGCAATGGTGATACATTAGTGACCGTTGAAGTTGGATTGTCCACAATCGCACCACCCACAGAAGTCCATACACCGGTTGTACCAAATGGCATATTCGCTGAAATGGTTATGGAATCACCACAATGTAAGCTATCAGGCATAGTCATGGCGTCATCAGGGAACATGAAAGTCACTTCAACAGTATCAGTGCTGAAACATCCATTATCAGTATCGGTAACCTGAATGGAATAAATTCCAGCTCCTTCAATCATTGGGGAATTTTCAGTTTCCTGTCCTGCGACAATGGTACCTTCTACAGCTGTCCACAAATATTCAAACTCCGGTCCTTGTGAAGATCCTGATCCGTCTAATTGTGCGATATCACCACATTCGATGATAAAGTCTTCACCTGCATCTGCTACAGGGACTTCTGTATCACTGTCAACAGTTATGGTTTCTGTTGAAGAACAACCATTAGTCAGGAAAGTAACAGTAAGTACATAATCACCAGGTTCGTCTACTTCAACCACAAGGCTTCCTGAAGCCGGGTTGATGGTACCTGGACCAGTCCATTCAATACTACTGAAATCACTCTCCATACCTGTTGCGCTTGCATCAATCTGTGTAGTGGTATTTTCACAGGTAATCAAAGCCGGCGTATCATAGGCAATAACAGGTGTAGTAATATCTGCTTCAACAACTACGGTGTCAATTCCCACACAACCATTAATATTGCTTGTGATGGTTACTTCATAACTTCCTGCTTCACATACAGAAGTTACCAAAGCATCAACAGGGTCCGGCATACCGCCATCGAGCCCTACCCAGGCAACAGTAATGTCATTTACATTAATATTGACATCTGCAGTTAAAGGAACACATTCAGTGCTACAAGTGATCAATATTGGATCAATAATATTCACAACGGGTTCATCAAAGTCTTCACCAACAACCACCTGGTCAGAGGCAGAACATCCGTTATTGGTATTTATAACTGTGAGTTCATAAGTTCCTGCTGTAGCAACACTTGTCATGCTGGTATTATCAGGAACCGGAGTTTCACCATCAACGATGTTCACCCAGTTATAGGTGAATTCTGCTCCCATGGAAGTGTTTTCTCCACCCAGAGTTACTGTATTGGTAATACAATCAAGGTTGTCATCCATGCCCGCATCAGCAATAGGAGCAATAGTGTCCAGGCCAATAATAAACTCTCCTGAAGCAAAACATCCTGTTAGTGTGTCTGTAACCGTGATCGTATAAACACCAGGCATATCCACCTGAATGGATTCTGCTGTTTCATCACCAATGAAAGGTTGTTCTGTCCACAAGACAGTATAACCACCACTTGGAGAAGTGATCATATCGGCTTGAAGTGTTAAGGTGTCATTTTCACAGGTAATATTCTGAACAGGATTGTCAATAGTGACAACAGGTGCTTCCGTATTTTCAAATACTTCTGCACAATCTGTCGCGGTACATCCGTTATCAAGGTTGGTTACTTCCAGGCAATAAAAACCTGCTGAAGTCGCAACATAGAAGGAATCCGTAGAGACCTCCATGCCATCCAAATCAGTCCAGGAATAGGCAAAATTGCCACCTGTTGAGGTATTTGGCCCAAATAAAGTATCACTTGGTACTGCACAAGTCAGAATGAGATCTTCGCCTGCATCAGCAATTGGCGACAAGGTGTCAATCCCTACATTGATCTGTGCTATGGCAGTACAGTTGGTGGTAGTATCTGTAACTTCGAGTGTGTAAACGCCCTCCGCC
>QQUB01000624.1 GCA_008501835.1 Bacteroidota bacterium | reverse complement strand
ATCGAATATTGAACACCCAATATCGAAGTTTTAGAAGCATTGTTGCTTATAGAAAACGCTTAGTAAAAATCAACACCACCCTTTTCCTTATCCTTGCCAAAAACCAGATTCATTCCCAGTCGCACATTCGCGCTATGACTATTGGCCGGGTTAAAAACGGTCAGCAAATTATCTGTCATGGCAATGAGTTGTACCGGGCCGAGTTTTACAACAGCATTTAATCCAAGATTGTCAAACCGCTGGTTGCGGATGGCGTATACCGCGCCGACTTTTAAAAGGCCGCTGAGTTGGTAATTTCCAGCTATAGCAAATGCCGGGTAGGAAGTATCCTTAAAAGATTCAGAATAGAATAATGCACCCAAATGAAGATTTTCTGTCAATTGATATCCGGCACTCAGGTAAAACTGTGTCGGCAGAGCTGTAGTAAACGCATTATTGGTGGTTACAGGCTCATAAGTAGCCTTTAGGGTATCAATGATGGAACCGATTTCCGTACTGTCTTCAAAAATATCCTGAGCTACTTCCAGGCCCTGATATTCATAAACACCCTGGACACTGTAATTATTAACCTCATTCTCCCAGTTGATCTTTCCTATGTCGAGAACACTTGCGGCCACATCTATCTTGCCAAACTGAGCACTGATACCTACATCAAAGGCCATCCCCTTGTTTTTGGAAAACAGGTTTTCAAAACCCGTACCTGCCGGATCAAAACTGAAGGAGTAATTTTCAAAATCTTCAAATTGAAGGGAGCTTGAAGCATTTACCAAAAGATCAGCATCGAGTTCCAGCTGGTAAATATCATCGCTGGTGGTCAATGTGAGATCATGCCTTTCCGTGGATACGTGTGCGATTCCGCTGAGGAATTTTACGCGACCTCCGATGGTGATGTTTTTAGTGATGTCAAATCCCGCACCGATGGCATAGTGATGCCAGGCACTGAACTCCAGGTCCGGGCCAAATTCCACCGATTCGCCGATGAATTGTGCATTGCCTTGCCAGATCAATTGTGGTAATGTTTTTGGGTAATCCATATGAGCCTTGAACTTCAGGGAATGATTCAGGCTCAGGTAGAGTTTGCCAAACTTCAGTCCTAGCCCTAAAGTCTCAAGACTAAAATCTTCCCGAAGCAGATTTTGATCGTCCATTTTGTCAATGGCTCCATTAATGTCCAGTGTAGTATTGCCAGAGCCATCTTTTACGATCAAATCGTTGAAAGTAATATTGGAGATGGCCAGGTTGTTGTAAAACCCGGGAAGGCTCAAAGTGATTTTTGAGTCAGGCGTAAGCGCAGGATTGGTGTAACCCGATTGCCACGTGCCCTGCATAAAATGTGTACCAAGTTCCTGCTGAGCATTCAACGACAACTGAACAAAAACCAATGCTACTATTAGGAGGATATTTTTTTGCATTTTCATTTTCTATTGATTTTTAAAACCATACTCACATTCGAATAAACAAGCCTTAATCTACCTACTCCGGTTTTACTTTTAGACCCATTCGTATGCTAATCTCCTGATCTGCTAAAACTTTGGCACTGATCTCTCCTTCGTTATAGGTGGAAAAGTCGACCAGCATGATCAGCTGACTGGAATTTCTGAGAGATTCGAATTTTTCAGGCGGAACCGGAATATAATTCACTTTGGTTGCCATACCGGATGCATTACCTTCGGCATCTACTTCGGCAGCTTCCACCAGGCGGGTGGTTCCGTTGTCGAACAAAGAATCAATGATCGTCCCGGCTACATTTTGAAAATATACCTGCCCGTCGATCTCCAGCGGCAATTCATTGTCAGCAATGAGTTTTACCTCAGCTTCCCCAATAGTTTCAAAACTGGAAAGATCTATGTCAAAAGTATCTCTGGCTGCAAAATCCATGGCTTTCCCATAAAGTGGGAGCTCTACTTCAATCCGGACTTTGTAATAACTACTGTCGGTGATAAAACCCCGAATTTCCGGGTCGCTATCCGGGTTGGTAAAAGCATCTACATCGTAATCCAAGGCTAGCGGTCCTGCACCCAGAATTACGTCAATATTGGAATTATCCTTTGTAAATTCAAATTCCTTGTATTTGACAGCTCCGATCTCATTCAATTCCGGATATGGAAAATCGATACCATTGGTGATGAATTCACTTTCCAAAGGAAGCACATCTTCTCTTACGGTGAAGACTTCAAAAACATTAACGACAGAACGTGTAGGAACACCAAAAGAGTTTTCAAAAAAGATCGTGATCCTTGGGTCTGCAAAATAGATGTCTCCGTTGATCCATCTGTCAAAAAAGTCGATATGGATGGTGTCGCGACTTTCGTCATAAGTATTATTGCCGAGGTATCCTTCAGCGTAGGAAAATGCCATATCCTGGATCAATACAGTTGATTCTGTGATGACCGCAGGTTCACCATCTTCGGTAACTATTTCCTTGATCACATTGATGTCCCCGTTTTCTTCCGGGGTAATAACATATCCGTCCAGATTTTCGGGAAAGAAAAGATTATTCATACTTATGGCATCGCCGGAACCGCTGTATGCCGGGAAGTTCATTTGGAAACTTAGCTCCTCACCATCCTTTGTAAATTGAGGAACCCTCAGGTTGATGGTAAGCGGAGAAGGATGCTTGCTTGAAAAAAAGTAGAAAAAGTTTCCTCCTTTGAGGTCCATTCTATCTACCTCCAAACCATCAGGAAAGGGAGGTAAGGTAGTCGTATCTTCCACAAGAGGAATGGGTATGATACCTAGTGCATTATTTATGGCTTCAAAAACTTCATCGGTAGTTTTGGTGAGTACATCTCCACTGTATTTGAACCTGATGAGTCCGTCAGGGTCGATGAAGAGAGAATTATTCTCATCAAATCCATCCAGAACGTCACGGATAGAAAAATGAGAAGACAACAGCGGCAGGGCATATTCCGCATCGCTGTCCACACTGTCAATACCTGTCAGGTCATCGAACTGTGTGCAGGCAGAAATTATGGCGACTATCAAAACTAAAAAAGCCCCATAGAAGAATTTGAAATTCATTTTCATTGTAAAACTATTTTGCAGATTACTGTACGGATTTTTTATCAATAACATTTACGCAAGGTAAAGGCCCGGGGTTGGTAAAAATTTCCAGCTTTCGGAAATCATGTGCCAACAAATAAACGTAGGCTGTTTAAAGTATTTTTCAGATGTTTGGATATAATTTGTAAGACAGTTTGCAAAGGAGTCTTATTCAGAAGATTTGTGTAGCAGCGGCGCAAAGATAGAGAAAAAACGATTAATTTTTAATTTTCGTATCTTGGGCAGAACTTGTTTATCACCATGGAAAGACATCAATCAATTCAGTTTCTCGATGACGAAAGCAGTATTTTGTTGAAAGCTGATCAGTTTCTTCAAAATATTTTTGACCAGCACAAGGATTCAAAACTCGTCTTTCATAATTATTCCGCATTGAATCAGGCCATGGATCTCGCCCGGCAATTTTGTGTTGCCGAGAATGCTTCTACCATTGAAAAAGAAACTGCCATCCTTGCCACAGGTTTTTACTTTACCGGTTTCCTTACCGATTATGATCATCCGGAGCAGGCAGGTAAAAAGTATCTTCAGATATTTATGAACGGTGAAGAAATGCCCGCGGAGCGTATTGGCGGAGTTTTGAAAAGTATTGACGCCATTGCCGGAAGGTCACGTCCCAACCTAAAGGCAGATCAGGTGGCAAAAGATGCAATAACGGTTGTTACTTACGTCCTGGATTACCCTGAACGGCACCCATTGATGAAGCTGGAAAGAGAATTTCTGCAAAAACTAATTATGGACCGCGGAGCCTGGGCTCAACTACAAATGCAGGAATTATTACAGCAAAAACTTTTTACGGCAACAGCCCGTCAACAATACGAAAACGGACTTTCCCAAAGTATCCTTTTACATAAACAGCGGATCGAAAAGGAAAAACGGAATTTGCAGCGAAAGAATGGTCCGGAGTCTTCTTCCGGGAATTTTCAAGGTATAGAAGACACGCCTTTAAGAACCATGCAGACATTTTTCCGGTCCAATTACAGAAACCATATCAACTTAAGTGCCATTGCGGATAATAAGGCAAATATTATGATCAGCGTGAATGCTATCCTGATCAGTGTTTTGATCACTTTTTTGTCTTACAGGAATATTTCGACCAATACTCCGATGATCATGCTGCCGGTCGTCATTTTCCTGGTTACCGGTTTGGCTTCACTGACTTTTGCCATTCTTTCTGCCCGGCCAAAGGTTACCTCCCTGAATGCACGCTTAAAGGATAAAACTCAGGCCAAGAAAAATATCGTATTCTTTGGTAATTTTGTCACCCTAAAACTGGAGGACTATGAGGAGGCGATGGACGAAATGTTCCGGGATGGAGAATTGTTACTGGGGAATATGACCAGGGATCTGTATTTCCTGGGAAAAGTGTTGGACAAGAAGTATCGCTATCTCACCGCTTCCTATAATATTTTTATGGTTGGCTTTGTGGCAACGGTAGTAACATTTTTAGTCATGCTTTTCAGCTAACGTAGCTCAGACTTCAGCCTGAATGAATTAATATCAAGGTCAGCCAATTTTTTCCACTTACTTTCGTTTACCAAAAACATTCTTTTTCACCCCGTAATAAACGACAAAACTATGTTCAGACGAATCATTTTTATTGCAATACTGTTCCTGGTAGCCGGTAACCTTTTTGGTCAAAAACAGGATGAGGCATTTTTGAAATATATTGAAAAGCACAAGGATATAGCCCTGAGAGAAATGGAACGTGCCGGTGTCCCGGCAAGTATCAAACTGGCCCAGGGATTGCTGGAGTCCAATGCAGGAAGGAGTTTTCTGGCTAAAAAAGGAAATAACCATTTCGGTATAAAATGCGGAGATAACTGGAAAGGTAAGAAGGTCTATCGTAAGGATGATGAATATGATTCTAAGGGGAAACTCATTGAGTCCTGTTTCAGGTCATATCGATCTGCGGAGGCATGTTATATTGCTCATTCGGAATTCCTCAGAGATCCGAAAAAGCAGTTTCGTTATGGGTTCCTTTTCAGAATAGATCCCTTGGATTACAAAAGGTGGGCCAAAGGTTTGAAAAAGGCAGGATATGCAACAAGTGCCACTTATGCCGAAAAACTGATCAGTATTATTGAACGATACGATTTAGACCGTTTTGATAAAATGTTGCCGGGAGATCTCGATGAGCCGGTAGCGGATGTTTTGGAGGCGGGTATTTTTGTCAATAATGATGTGAAATACGCTACAGCCGGAGCTAATGAAACGGTAGCAGATATCGCAAAAAGAACTGACACTTCACTCAGAGGGTTACTCAAATATAATGAACAGTTGCACAACGGTAATCAGGAACTTAAAGAGGGGGAGCGTGTATATATTCAACCCAAAAGGGGCGGTTACAGGGCCAAAAGACAGAAGTGGCATGTCATGAGGAAGGACCAGGTAATATTTGATGTTTCTCAACAATATGGAGTTAAACTCAAGAAACTTTTAAAAAGAAACAGGTTGGAAAAAGGTATGGAACCTGCGGAAGGTGCCATGATCAAATTGAGGGGAGGGAAAGTTAAAGAACGCCCGCAACTGGCTTCAGAAGTGAAAGAAGTTACTCCTTTACCGGAACTCGAAATGGTGGAAGATGAACCTTTGGAAGAAATACCAACGGATACGCTGGAGGTAACTCCTGCACCAAAGGAAGACACTACTTCAATCAGTTTGCCTGAAATAATTGAAGAAGAACCACC
>QQUB01000911.1 GCA_008501835.1 Bacteroidota bacterium | reverse complement strand
GCCCTTCCGGTAAATATTTCATTAACAAGCGGAAAAGAGTATCCGTATTTTGCTTAAACAAAGCGGAAATAGTAACAATTTCCTTAAAATCTACTTGCTCCTTCCACCACTTGATTTTTTCCACCACTGCTTCTGGAGAAGAAAGATCTACTTTATTGATTACCAGGAAAAGTGGAGCTTCTACCTTTTTCAATTTAGTAATAAAAGGATCATCCGCATCGTAATCTTCCAACATATCCGTTACAAAAACCATGATATCAGCATCCTCAAAGGTGGAATGCACAAAAGTGTTCATGGTTTTTTGCATTTTGTAGGAAGGATCCCTTATCAAACCGGGTGTATCCGAAAAAACCATTTGAAAATCATCACCGCTCAACAACCCCAGAATACGATGCCTGGTGGTTTGAGGTTTATTGGTAATAATGGACATCCGTTCCCCCACAAGGGCGTTCATCAAGGTTGACTTACCCACATTTGGCTGTCCGATAATATTTATAAATCCTGATTTGTGCATATTTCTCTAATATCCAATTTGTTTCCCAGATTCAAGCATCAATAATTCGACTGCTTTTAAAACATGTTCCGGTTTAAGAACCCGCCAATTATCTATTATAAAGTCAGGCCCAAAATTAACATAAAATTGCAAACGGGTCTGTTCCATTTCTTCCATCACATGCTTCAAAGGGTTTAAAACACAAATCCAACCGCCATCATCCTTCACATCATCCCACCATTCTTCATAATAACTGTCATCAGAACCATGGAAATTATAGACGTTTTCGGTAATCAGGATAAATTTATAAACCTCTTCCCTGATCAACAGGTCAATAACCTCCCGCTTCAATTCCATAATATCATTGTGCAGTGTATCATTCCATTCACCAATGAATTCAATAATAGCAAAACCTGCATTATAATCGACAAACAATACCTTTAAGTAAAGTGTCGAGGAACCAAAGAACTCCCATTGAGGATGAATAAAGTAATTATATACCTTTTGCGTGTACATAAACTCATCATGCTGTCGGCCATAAAAGGGGCTTTTCTCATCCTCCGCAGCATTATATCTGTCTCTCCACCTGAAATATGGTTCTATGTCGTGCATTGTAACGGTTAATGTATTTATAGTTTTGGTTCAAAGGGTTCAAATTGAACAATTATGTTGTTTGACAGTAGTACTTGGACAGAACTACTTCGAATCAAATGTTTTCCTGAAGCGTAACAAATGGACTATACCGCAGATGATCCATCCCGTACAGGTAATGTCGGGAGGGCCGCTAAGAAGCGCTGAGGGCCGCGGGTTATTATTATTCTCAGCGGTACTCTGCGAGATCTTTGCGAAACTCAGCGTAAAAACTCTCGGTGACTCCATGATCGATAAAGTAATTTGATCAAAACTAATTTTGTCCTCTTACTATATTTGATGTGGTTTGAGGTTGTTGCGCCTTGTCAATCTCTTTCAAGCAAAATGGCCTGAGCACCTGTAAAACTGATCTTCTTAACTACCTTAAACCCTTCTAATAAAACACTCATTTCCTTCTCCTGTTCAATGCTGGCCTGTTCTGAAATCAGGTGCGAATAAATTACCCAAACACGATCTGCTGGTTGGTCACCAATCCTTAATTGATTTGTTTCAGGGTTCAATCGCCAATCTCCAAAAACAACATTATCAAATTTGTATTTTGACTTGTTTTTATGCAAACCTGAATAAAACGAAAATGCAGGTTTTGCACTATGATTAATATACAGCAAGTCGTCCTTTTCCGCTTCCAAACTTACTTGATCCAATACCAATCTTATCTCTTCGATCTGGTATGGTTTCCAAAGATATTTAACTCCATCATGAATTGCCAGTGTTCCGAGTATCAAAATGGAAAAAACCAGGGTTAGCCAGATTTTTTTAACATCAAAAAGCCTTTGGATTCCAATACCTGCCAACAAAATCACCACTGGAATGAAAAACAAGGTTAACCGCGGAATGAGGGAATATTGCCGGAATGCGGAAGCTCCGAAAACAGCAAATACCGGAATAAGCAATAACAGCCATTTTTTCCGGTCGTTTTTGTACACAACCCAGGCCCCAACTATGGTACTTACCAAACCGGTTATCAACGCAATAGCAGTGTGTCCAACAGAAGTAGATAAGACCGATCCCAGGATCTCCATTATCCTGGACAGATCACCTCCCGAAGTAGGTATAAGAGGCAAAAAATATGGTGCATGAAAATTTTGAAGGTAATCACTATTTAAATCTGCAGATAAGATTTTAAAATAATACTGAATAAAGCTAACCAACCACAGCACAATCATAGTTCCGATAGCCATCAGGTTCTTCTTTTCTTTTTTTAGAAACTGAATGGCAAACAGATAAATTCCAACTCCAGCCAGGATAAAAACAGAAGGCATTGAGAACCATATGACCACAATACCTAAAATAGTCCACTTCAAAAAAGTAGTTGCAGTAAACCTGGCATGGTCTTTAAGTGCCTCATGAATCAATAAAAGCGCAAACATCACATCAGAGGAGTACTGTTTACCCTCCGTTCCGAAATGCAAAAAGTATTCTGAAAAGGAAAAAACGAATAATATAAAAACCAGGCCAGGACCGGGCTTTATGAATTTTAAGGCAATCTTATATAAAAGAAAAAGGGAGATCAGGCCAGCAACCAGGGGAAAAAAGCGAACAGCGTATTCAGAAGCCCCTAGCCACCAGACATTAAACTTTTGGATCAACAGGAAAAGCGGTGGTGCGTATTGTTCATAATCGAGTGCTTTGAAAAAAGCCTCGGGAGATTTTTCTACTACATTCCTGGCAAGGTTGGCTTCGTCCAAAAACAGAGAACGGTTTTGTAAAAAAATGACCAATCTGGTTATCCCTCCTGTTATGAGGATGGCCAGTGACAGGTATTTAAATATTTTTTCTTGCTTAAGAAATTTTGACATTAGGTTCTCCAAGAACTTTGTAACAAGTGACGGTAAATTTGACGGACAAAGAAACGATTTATTTAGCATTTGACATATTGTCTGTCGGGAGCATGCTGTCAGTTTGTCATATAGTATTAAAAATTTCCTGCCTAAATTAAGGTATTTGACAGGCTAATGCCGAATAATTGTCATTTTTTCCAAAATGGCATAAGCATTGATGTAATAAGGTTGACCATAAAATTTGAAAAAATTTAAATCAACTAGAATATGAGCAAAATTATAGGCATTGACCTGGGAACGACCAATTCATGTGTTTCCGTTATGGAGGGGAACGACCCGGTTGTAATCCCAAATGATGAGGGAGGAAGAACAACTCCTTCTGTTGTAGCTTTTCTCGATAATGGCGAGCGCAAGGTTGGAGCTCCTGCAAAGAGACAAGCTATTACCAACCCGACAAGAACAATTTCATCCATCAAACGCTTTATCGGTACCCGTTATTCAGAGGTTGCTGAGGAAGCTACCAGCACAGCATACAAGACTGTCAAAGGTGACAATGACACCATTCGTGTTGATATTGATGGCAGATTATATACTCCCCAGGAAATTTCTGCGATGGTATTGCAGAAAATGAAAAAGACCGCAGAAGATTTCCTCGGTCATGAAGTAACAGAAGCAGTAGTAACTGTTCCTGCCTATTTCAATGACTCTCAGCGTCAGGCTACTAAAGAAGCCGGAGAGATTGCTGGCTTGACAGTTAAGCGTATAATCAATGAGCCTACAGCTGCTGCATTGGCTTACGGTCTTGACAAATCTCACAAAGATATGACCATTGCCGTGTTTGACCTTGGTGGTGGTACTTTTGATATTTCTGTCCTGGAATTGGGTGACGGTGTATTTGAAGTAAAATCTACGAACGGTGATACCCACCTTGGTGGTGATGACTTCGATCGCGTGATCATCAACTGGATGGCAGAAGAATTCAAAGCTCAGGAGGGTATTGACTTACGTAAAGACCCAATGGCTCTGCAGCGTATCAAAGATGCAGCTGAAAAGGCCAAAATTGAGTTATCTTCAGCAATGGAAACTGAAATTAACCTGCCTTACGTGACGGCAGTTGACGGAGTGCCTAAGCACCTTGTTTTGAAATTGTCACGAGCGAAATTCGAACAATTATCTGATGAGTTGATCCGCAGAACATTGGCTCCTTGTGAGGCTGCAATTAAAGACGCTGATCTCAGCAAAAGCGAAATCGACGAAATTATTCTCGTAGGTGGTTCTACACGTATTCCAAAAGTACAGGAAGCTGTTGAACAATTCTTCGGCAAAAAACCATCCAAGGGAGTTAATCCGGATGAGGTAGTTGCTGTAGGAGCTTCTATTCAAGGGGGTGTATTGAGTGGTGATGTTAAGGATGTACTGTTGCTCGACGTTACTCCGCTTTCTATGGGTATAGAAACCATGGGTGGTGTTTACGATGTAGTGATCGAAGCAAACTCTACTATCCCAACGAAGAAAATGAAGGTTTATTCAACTGCGGCTGACAACCAGCCATCTGTTGAAATTCATATCCTGCAGGGTGAGCGCCCAATGGCCAATGATAACAGAACAGTTGGACGATTCATCCTCGATGGTATTCCGCCGGCACCGAGGGGACTTCCTCAGATCGAAGTAACATTTGATATCGATGCCAATGGTATTCTCAATGTATCTGCCAAAGATAAGGGTACCAACAAGGAACAAACCATCCGTATCGAAGCTTCAACCGGTCTTTCCAAAGATGAAATTGCTAAAATGAAAGCAGAGGCTGAAGCCAATGCGGACAGCGATAAAAAGGCCAGAGAGAAAGTCGATAAGATCAACCAGGCCGATGCGTTGATTTTCCAGACGGAAAAACAACTCAAGGAATATGGTGACAAGATCCCTGCAGAGAAAAAAGATGCTATTGAATCAGCAGTTGCCGAACTCAAAGAAGCTCATAAAATGCAGGATCTCGACAAGATCGACGCTGCCAGCAAAACGTTGAATGATGCATGGCAGGCTGCAAGTCAGGAAATGTACCAGGCCACTCAGGATGCAGGTGCAGGAGCTGATCCAAATGCTGGCCCTGAAACGGGTGACGCATCACAGGGAGGTTCCAACTCCGGTGAAGATGTAACCGATGTGGAATACGAAGAAGTTGACGACAAAAAGTAATTCCTGATTAGTTAGTAATAACCGTACTTAATCGACATAAGTAGTCCCGAATTTTGCCAAAAGGTGAGATTCGGGATTTTTTTTTGCCCCTCCTGTATGGAGTAAAAAAAGAAGTAAAAAAAACTTACATTTTTCCCCAACCCTTAATCACAAACCATATGTCTTGTACAAATAGAAAATAAAAGTTAAAGAACTTTTCCGGGTAAAGAGCTTACCCAAAAGCAGCGAAGAGACTGCCATTTTCATTTTAAGTTTTAGAAGACTATCTTTGAAAGGTATATTTTCAAACAACTTCTATGAAAAAATTAACAATTAAACTATGAACAAGCTGTTTCTGCTGTTTTTAATGTTGTTTAGTACAGTTTTATGGGGCCAGGAAGAATCCAATGTTTCAACTATTTATTTGAATAACGGAGAGGTCTATAAAGGCAACCTGGTAGATTACCGGAAAGGTGAATTTCTGGTTATTAAACGACTGAACGGCGATCTGGACACCATTGCTGACAATAACATAAAAAGGATTGAGCAATTTGAAAAGACCAGCCCTTCTGACCAAAGACCCTACAAACAACAATACGCTCCGCCCCCGCCGGTCAGAAAAGAAAAGAAAAAAAAGAAAAGAAAATACCTTTTCC
>QQUB01000941.1 GCA_008501835.1 Bacteroidota bacterium | reverse complement strand
AGTTTCCCATGCAGAGATCTCCACAAATTAAACAGCGGCAATACATCCAAAAGGGCATAATCCAATTGCTTCTTGCCCAAGGGCCTTCTCTCCCAATCCGTTACGGCAAATCCCTTTTTTAACCGGCGTCCCGTTTCTCCTTCCACCAATTTACCATAGGACAAAGGGTAACGGTAACCTACGAAACCCGCAGCGATCTGAGTATCAAAAATATTTTGCGGAACAGTTCCGTAAAGGGAGTTCATCAATCGATAATCATTATCTCCCGCGTGAGTGATCTTCAAAATATCCGGATTTTCCAGCATATCAGAAAACGGCTGCAGGTCATCCACTTTAAAAGGATCAATAATATAATGGCCATTTGGGGTGGAAACCTGCACAAGGCACAAGCGGGTAAAAAATCGTTTTTCCCCAACAAATTCAGTGTCAAACCCTAACCAGGCAACATTTTTATTTTGTTCGTAAAAATCATAGAGAGCCCCCTCATCCTCAATAAAAATAAAGTCTTTTTCGTTACGCTTCATAAAGGGGGCATTTTGTTAAAAAATTCATAAATATTAAATCAATTTGTGTATTATCTTTGTTGCAGACAGTCTATATAAGCGTAGGCTGAAAGTTAGGGATGTTCCCCGGACAAGAATCCCACAAAACTAACAAAAACTACGTACCTGATCTCATATATCACTAAAAGAAATTTATCATGAAATTGGTAAAACGCATTCTCCTGATTCTGTTTATCTTTTTGATAGTTTTGATTGGTCTGGCCATAGCCCTTCCTATTATTTACAAGGACAGGATAGTAGAAATGACCAAAGAGGAAATCAACAGGACTGTAAACGCCAAAGTTGAATTTGAAGACGTTAGTCTTTCCCTTTTCCGCCATTTCCCTAATTTCTCTTTTTTATTGAAAAATTTTGAGATCACTGGTAAAGATGATTTTGAAGGCACCCTTCTAGCTAAGGGAGAGGAAGCCGATTTCTCCATCAACCTTGGCTCTCTCTTTTCTCAATCTAACCCTATTGAGATAAACGCTGTTGGTCTACGTAATCCTGAGATAAATGTTTTGATTCTGGACGACGGAAAAGCTAATTATGATATTGCTATTGAAACCGATGAACGAATTGAGGAAACTAACCAAACTACCGATTATAGTGGTTTCAAAGCTACCTTAAAATCCTATGTAATCGAAAACG
The DNA here is from genome assembly GCA_008501835.1 of Bacteroidota bacterium. Lineage (GTDB taxonomy): Bacteria > Bacteroidota > Bacteroidia > Chitinophagales > Saprospiraceae > BCD1. The sequence goes on along the minus strand of QQUB01000941.1, from coordinate 4,585 downwards.
CGAAAATCACCTATGATGACCGTTTGGGTGATATGCTGCTGGAAATCGATGAGCTCAACCACAATGGATCAGGAAATTTCACCATTGATGTATTCGACCTGAAAACTAAAACAGACATTAAGTCTATGTCATTTCAGATGGGCGAAATTTCCTACCTGAAGAAAGCGAAAGTGAATCTTGATGCTATTTTTAACATCGACCAAAAGAATAATAAATATACCCTCAAAGACAATCTGCTGAATGTAAATGCCCTTCAATTGAATGCTGATGGATTTGTACAGCTTCAGGAAGAGGATATTAATATGGATCTGGCATTCTCTTCTCCGGAAAATGATTTTAAAAGTCTATGGTCCCTGATTCCCAATGCTTACATCGAAGGGTATGAGGATGTAAAAATTGACGGAAATTTTGACCTCGAGGGTAATGTCTCCGGTACGTATAATGAAATTTCTCTTCCGGCTTTCCGGGTAAAAACGAATATTAGCGATGGTAATGTCCAATATCCGGATCTTCCTCTTGGCATTTCCGATATCAATGCCCGTGTAGATGTCAATAGCCCGGATACGGACCTCGATAAAATGACCGTGGACATTTCAAGGATGGGATTCAAAATCGGCGACAACCCAATGGATGGCAAATTGCTGATCTCCACGCCAATTTCCGATCCGGCGGTGGATGGATTTGTCAATGGTGTGCTTGATCTCGACGACCTTTCAAAAGCGTTCCCAATTGAAGGGGTGGATGAGATGAGTGGGCTTATTACTGCCAATATTAAAATGAAAGCCCGGCTTTCCCAAATAGAAAGTGAAGATTATGAATCCGTGAATATTCAGGGAGATGCCGAGGTGGAGAATCTGGTTTATGATATGACCGGTTATCCTGCAGTGGCCATTGCCAGTTCTGTTGTTGCTTTTAGCCCAAAAATGGTGGACATTCAGTCCTTTTCGGGTACCCTGGGACAGAGTGATATCACCGCAAGTGGTCGAATAGACAATATCCTCGCATATTTCTCTCCTAAAAAAACCATGACAGGAAATATGACGCTTCGTTCCAACTACATCCTCGCTGATGAATGGATGGAAAGTGAAGCTCCAGCAGAAACAACCACCCCTGAGGAGGAACAATTATCATATGGTAGCTCAACAGAATCAAGTGAGGAGGAAGTAGCCGTCTTTGACAGGTTTGATTTCGGTATTGATGCCAAAATAGATAAGTTGAATTATTACGATTATCAACTGACCGACCTTGAAGCAAAAGGTCAGATTGCCCCGAACCGCATGGATATAGAAGATTTTGCTTTAAAAATGGGCGAAAGCGATCTAAGTGGGTCCGGAACCATAACTGATGCTTTTGATTATCTTTTTGATGAAGGTACTCTTGGAGGAAATGTCAAACTTAGATCCAACAATTTTGACCTCAATCCTTTTATGACCGAAAGTGGAGAAGTTCCGGAAAATTCGGGAGAATCAAATGTCAATACGGAAGAAATGGAACCTATTTTGGTCCCAGAAAATATCGACATGGTAGTAGATGCAGATTTTCGCAAAATTATCTACACCAATATGACCCTGCGTGATCTGGACGGGAAACTAGTCATTTCGCCAGATAGAGCAGTAACAATCGAAGATGCCACTGCCGAAACATTACAGGGAACTGTGAAAATGAATGGCGGTTATTATACAAGCGACCCGGAAGATCCAAAATTCGATATGGATATGGATCTGGTCAAATTGGACTTCAAGGACGCCTTCAACACCTTTAATACTTTCCAGCAACTGGCTCCTATTGGAAAATTCATGTCCGGTAATTTCACGACCAATATGTCTATGGAGGGCAGCCTGGGCAAAGATCTTATGCCAGTCTACAGCAAACTTAATGCTGAAGGATTTCTGCATACCATAAACGGTTTCATTACAGACTTCAAGCCCATCAATGCCGTCGGAAATGCGCTCAATATTGAAGAGCTGAAAGGAAAGTTATTGGTAAAGGATACTAAGAACTGGTTTAAAATCGAAAACGGGAACGTTACGGTGGAAGAATTTGACTATGCCGTTAAAGATTTGAAAATGAAAATTGGCGGTAGTCATAGTCTGACCAACGAAATGGATTATGACATCAAAACAGCTATTCCAAGGGAATGGCTTGATAAGGCAGGCCTTGGCAACCTCGCCAGCGGTGGATTAAAAACCATAAGTGAGCAAGCTTCAAAACTTGGTCTGGATATTGGCCAAAGCGAAACGGTTAATGTTTTGATCAACCTCACAGGTTCTATAACCAACCCTAAGGTTAAATTCTCTCTAATGGGTCTGGATGGAGAAACATCCCTAGTCGAAACAGCTAAGGAGACGGTAAAAGCTGCCGTTGAAGAACAAAAAGAGGAGATCAAGGAAGACCTGAGTGCAAAGGCCAAAGAGATCCTGGCCGATGCTCAAAAACAGGCAGATAAGATCACTTCTGAAGCTAAAAAGTCAGCCGATAAGATCCGGGCAGAAGGGCTTTCAGCTGCCGACAGGATAAGAAATGAAGGTAAAACTGCTGCTGACAAGATCAGAGCCGAAGGTCGCAAACAGGCAGAAGATGCCAAAAAAACGGCCGAAGAAGAAGCACAGAAACAGGTAGACAAAGCCTCCAATCCAATAGCCAAAGCTGCAGCCAGAAAACTGGCGGATCGCCTGCTGCAGGAAGCCGATAAAAAGGCGGACCAATTCATTGCCGAAGCAGATAAAAAGGCTGATGGGGTAGAAAATGAAGCTGAAAAAAGAGCACAACAGACCATCGATGCAGCGGAAAAAAATGCCAAAAAGATCGAAGATGAGGCTCAGGAAAGGGCCGACCAGGTTATGAATAAAGCTCAAGAGCAGGTGGATAAGTTAGGAGATTGATTTGTCCCTTCCCCTGGACCACGCCTAAGGGATTTTGTCAAAATTGTAAGATCCAATGCCAAAGGCATGGCATATTATTGCATGGTACGCCAGTGCCATGTAATAATGCAAAATAAGATCAGTTCCATAGGAACGGCATAATTTGGCTCATCATCAATTAATTGTGCCGTTCCCATGGAACTGGGGGATTCTCAATTCATAGCAAGGTACTGACGTACCCTGCTATGAGGTGCCGTCTCTCTGAGACTGGATTTTCGTAAAAACACCACTAATTTGACTTCTATCTCGCCACCCTGGGAAATAAGTTTCCCCCTTTTTTGGCTAGAGGTTGGTTTCCCAAAACTCACCTCACCTCTCCCCTTCTGATTATTCCCAAAAATCAACTCCTGTTTTTTGTTCTTTTTACCCCAAATTCCATTCAAAAAAGTATCAATTTCTCTTCCTTTTAAATTGTTTTTTTTGCCCTCCTCGGATTTTTTACATTAAAAAATGAAATTTTTTTCATAAAAAACCATTTTAAATCCAAAATTCTTGTGAGAAAACATAAAATGGTTTTTTTCAAAAAAATCAGCTAAACGCAGAAATAAAACTACCTTTTCATCCTTCATTCCCAACAAAATTTTCTTCAATTAAAAAGTTTTACAACAAATTGATTTTGTGCACCTTACACTAACTCTACCATTCTGCAAACTATTGAATTCCATCACGATACAAGCTTTAATAATTTCCACTTTTTTAAATCAACATTTCACTTGATTAACGACACCAACTGATAAAAATCATCCACCCTGATTGACAAAACTCAAATAACGCCTTTGGTAATCCTCTTAATTTCGAGCCAGATTTTCAACAAAAACTACATTTTTATGGATGCTTTAAAATATGTTTACACGTTTGGTGGAGAATACACTGAAGGTAATAGTTCTATGCGTGAATTGCTTGGTGGTAAAGGTGCCAACCTTGCAGAAATGAATTTGATCGGAGTTCCGGTACCTCCAGGGTTCACGGTAACTACCGAAGCTTGTAATAACTATTACAAAATCGGAAAAGAAAAAACGATTAGTGTTTTAACAGAACAAGTTGCAAAAGGTGTAGCAGTTGTTGAAAAAATAACTGGTAAGAAACTGGGCGACCCAAATAATCCGTTATTGCTTTCCGTACGTTCCGGTGCCCCTGCTTCAATGCCAGGTATGATGGATACCGTTTTGAACCTCGGTATGAATGATGAGGTAGTGGAAGGTTTTGCAAAACAATCTAACGAATGGGCCTCATGGGACTCTTACCGTCGTTTCATCCAGATGTATGGAGACGTGGTAATGGGCCTCAAACCTGAATCCAAAGATGATATCGATCCTTTCGAAAAAATCATGGATTATGTAAAAGAGGAAAGAGGAATCAAAAATGATACGGATTTTACCGTTGATGACCTCAAGCTCATCTGTAATACTTTCAGAAACAAGATTAAAGAGAAAACAGGCAAGGAATTCCCTCAGGATCCTTGGCAGCAATTGTGGGGCTCTATCACTGCTGTTTTTGACAGCTGGATGAACCAAAGAGCAATCACCTATCGTCGTTTGAACAACATCCCTGCTGAATGGGGAACTGCTGTAAACGTTCAGGCAATGGTATTTGGAAATATGGGTGATGATTCCGCTACTGGTGTGGCCTTTACCCGTGACCCAGCTACCGGAGAAAACATCTTT
>QQUB01000103.1 GCA_008501835.1 Bacteroidota bacterium | reverse complement strand
GACAGCATTGCTTCACTGGGTTCCACCCCTATTATCCTTTGGCCGTAGTTACTCAATATTCTGGTGGAAAGACCTGTTCCACACCCCAGGTCTAATATCAATTCTGCTTTTGTCCTTCCAAGATATTGCAGGCAGTGGAGCAAAATTTCCCGGGGAGGTTCAGGTCTGAATTTATTATATAATGAGACGTAATCCTTTCCGGAAAATCTATCGGCATTGAGGTTTAAATCCATGGTTAAGGAGTTTTAAATCTTTTTCAACTTCCAGGTCAGCTATCAGGGAGTAATATGCCGTACCTACGGCACTTGAATTTTCTTTTTCTTTAGCATGGCACTGCGTACCATGTTAAAATATGTCGTCGCTATGCGACTTGTTCCGACAACCTCATCATTCAAGTCCATTCGGGACGCCCTATCGGTGGCACTAAGCAAAAAGAACAATTCGAGTGCCATAGGCACGTAATATGCTTAATTCTCTAAAGCCAACAATACCTTTGAAACAATAATCAAAAGATTTCCTAATTTAAACGCCCTCCACAAAATAAAACTACATAATAAAACATTATTAAGTATGAAGCAAAACTTTAATGTTTCAACTCCAGAACTTATTAGGCCCCTCCTAAAATAACCCCCAATTCCTTTTGCTTCATTCCCGGTTATGCAACCAAGTTTATTTTTCACTCATAATAGTATTATCCCTATGAGAATTTTATTCCTATTACCTTTATTATGCTATTCCATTCTGTTATCTGCTCAGACCTATGATGATTACGTCGGTGGAGGTCATGATCAGGATATCATCGTGACCACGAGCAGCGATTTTCAGCCCGATGGCTGGGAAGAAGTAGCAGAAGGAACAAACACTCTTGCCATTACCGGACTAACCGGTAAATTGATCAATGCAGGCCGCTTCCTCGCCCAGGCGACGATGGGGGCCGACAAAATCACCATTGCTGAAGTAGCCAAACTGGACTTTGAAGATTGGCTCGACCAGCAATTTGCTTTACCACAAACCTATGTACGACCACTCATTCAGGAAATTTACGACACTACCTTCCAACGCTTTTTAGCGGCGGGGGGAGATACGCTGGATTTTCCTGAAAGACCCAACAACCGACATTTTGACTACGCCTGGTGGCAGGTCAATATGACCAACGACGACCTTTTACGACAAAGAATTGCCTTTGCCTTGAGCGAAATTTTTGTGATTTCCTTTAATTCAAGACTGGACAGATACGGTGAAGGCGTGGCAAGTTATTATGACATGCTCGGCGAAAATGCCTTTGGAAATTTCAAAGACCTCATGCTCGATGTAACCCTGCATCCCTGTATGGGCTTTTACCTGACGCACCTGAACAATCCAAAATCCAATCCGGCACTTTTTATTCATCCGGATGAAAATTTTGCAAGGGAAATGATGCAGCTTTTTACCATCGGGTTGTACGAACTCAACCAGGACGGTACTCGCCAGCAGGACAATCAGGGCAATGACATTCCAACTTATGACAATGACGACATCAAGGAATTTGCCAAAATTTATACCGGACTCGCAGGTGGAACTACCATCCAGTTGCCGGATACTATTATCGAACCGGCTTTTGGCAGAGGTATCAACACCATCGATATGGGCGAACCAATGGCCATGTATGATGATTATCATGAGGAAGGCGCAAAATACCTGTTAAACGGTTATGTGATTCCTTCAGGACAAACGGGTATGGAAGATGTAGAAGATGCTATTGATCATTTGTTCAATCATCAGAATGTCGGTCCTTTTATTGGGCAGCAACTGATACAGCGACTGGTAAAATCAAATCCCACACCAGCATATGTCTCCCGGGTTGCGGCGGCATTTAATGATAATGGTTCCGGGGTGAGAGGCGATATGAAAGCAGTCATCAAGGCTGTTTTATTGGACGAAGAAGCTCGAACCTGCGAATGGTACGAAGACCCTGCACAGGGGAAACTTAAGGAACCCATCATCAGATACACACATTTTGCGAGGGCCGTTGGAGGTATTAGTGAGGATGGGAAGTTCTGGCACTTCGGATATGACTACAATGATGATGCAGGTCAACACCCAATGTACTCACCATCTGTTTTCAATTTTTACTGGCCCGACTTTCAACCTATTGGCCCTATTGCCAACCAAGGTTTGGTTGCGCCGGAATTTCAGTCATATAATTCAAGAACCAGTATCGGTTTTGTGAATTTTGTCAACCAGTGGGCCGTCAATGAATCCTTAATGGGATCATCAGATGACCTTGTACTCACCGACCTTGATCACCTATTCACCAATGCAGAAGATACAGAAGCCCTCATCAACGATCTTGACATTTTGCTGATGAACGGTATGCTCAAAGACGATACCCGGCAAATCATCACATCCATTGTCGATCCGATGGAGGACATGATCGAGAAGACGAAGTTGACTATCTACTTGATGGTGATCAGTGCAGATTATACCATTTTGAAGTAGGGAAAAGGAAGGAAGACTGGAAACGTCGCCTGCATTTTAAAACATTGAAAAACACTAAAAACATCCACTAATGAAATATAAATCAAGAAGACAATTCATAAAAGAATTCGGATTGGGCGCATTGGGTATTACTACTGCCTCATCCATTACTCAACTCAAAGCCTTTAATGCTGCTTATCTCAACAATACAGCCAATACTTTTAATAATGATTATAAAGCGATTGTCTGTTTTTTTCTCAATGGTGGTAACGACTCTTTCAACATGGTCGTTCCCCGTGGGAATCCGGAATACGACGAATACGCTGTTACACGGTCTGATCTGGCCATTTCGCAAAATGAATTGTTGCCCATTACTCCAGTGACCAGTGATGGTAAGCAATATGGCCTGAACCCGGCGATGACCCACCTTCATCAATTGTTCAATAACGGTAAAGTCTCTTTTATCAACAATGTCGGGCCATTGATTGAACCGACGACGAAGATCACTTATCAAAACAATAGTTCTCCTATTCCATTGGGATTATTCTCCCATTCTGATCAGTTGAAAAACTGTCAGACAGGTTTACCGCATGTCAGAACACATTTTGGCTGGGGTGGAAAAATGGCGGATATGCTGAATGACATGAACATGAATCAAAATGTGTCGATGAATATTTCCTTGTCAGGTACTAATATTTTTCAATATGGGCAGACTTTGGTAGAATTTGCCATTGATCCATATGACGGAAGTCCCGGAATTGATGGGTACGATCCGCTGGCATCTGGTTTTAATGGCCAAAGGACGGAAGGGATCGATCTTTTGCTTGGAGTAGATCACCCTGACATGTATAAAAAAACATACACAGACATCCTAAAAAGAAGCCTCGACGGAAGTATCGAGTTCCGTGCAGCAATGGACCAGATCGGCACCTTGAACACCTTCTTTTCAGACAACCGGATCTCTCAAAGTTTCAAGCGGATTACGGAAGTGATTATGGCCCGGGACATCCTTGGATTTAAACGTCAGATATTTTTCGTTCAGATGGGTGGCTGGGATATGCACGGAGAATTGATTGATTCTCATGAAAGGAACCTGACAGTTGTTGACAACGCCATGAATGAGTTTGTGAATGGGTTGGAGGAAATAGGCATGTTTGATGCTGTGACCACCTTTACCATCTCTGATTTCGGAAGGACGCTTACCTCCAACGGAAATGGAAGTGACCATGCCTGGGGCGGTAATGCATTTGTTATGGGCGGTGACATCAAAGGTGGAGATATGTATGGTGCTTATCCTTCGCTTGCTTTGGGTGGGAATTATGAAATCCATAATGGGGTACTGATCCCGACAACGTCCAATGATCAATATTTTGCTGAATTAGCACTGTGGTTTGGAGTGAGTCCGGGGGATTTGAGTACGCTATTTCCGAATATTGGCAACTTTTATGATACGGGGTCGGGAATGGCGCCTTTAGGGTTTATGAATCTTTAGTCTCATAAATAAAAGAATCACAATTTAGCTTATCCGGGTAAAATAAAACACCGGAAAAAGCTGTACCGCAGAGTTTCGCTGGGAAGCGCAGATGACACATCCCGTACATGAAATGTCGGGAGTACCGCAGAGCAATAATTAAAAACTTCTCGTAACTCCTCGCTTCACAGCGGCGCAACAAAAAAATTCAACAATGAAAAAATTATTATTAGTCATCATATTTTTTGCATTTGCATTTAGCAATATTACTGCCCAGTGTTATCTGGACAGGCACAACACGACCTGGTTTGACCAGTGGATCTCCTGCTCCACTTCCATGAATCCAAATGCTGAGCGGGGGGAGTCCCATTGGATCATGTACGATTTGAGTTTTCCGTATGAACTTTTTCAAATGCACATCTGGAACGTAAATGCTCCGGAGTATCTCACCAATGGAATGAATGACCTTGTCATTGATATTTCCACTGATGGTGTCACCTGGACGGAAGTAGGAGAATTTCAAATTCCAATAGCTGATGGAACTTCCATCTATGAGGGTCTCGACCTGTTTGATTTCGAAGGCGCTGCTGCTCAATACATTTTGATCACAGGACTGACAAATCACGGAGGCAATTGTTTTGGGTTGAGTGAAATCAGAATTGATGTGGCAGAAGCGCCAGTTGTGAGCGTGGATGAGCCGACCGACCCAGGCTGTCTGAATGCCAGGATATTTCCTAACCCGGTAACGGAGGATTCCAAGGCCATTATTTCTTCTTATTGCAATAATGCGCCCATTATTTATTCCATTCAGGATATTTCAGGTAAAACCATTGCACGAGGAGAGATCGATCCTGTTGGTGATGAGGTGGTATTGGAGCTAGATGCTTTGCCTCTTGTGGCGGGGAGTTATATTTTGAGTTTACAGCAGCTGGATGTTGTGAGGAGAGTGAAAATTGTGAGGTAAATGTACCCCGCTGGCGGGGTCGAATTTGACATAGAATAGTTTTGACATTAGGATAAAGCTGTTGTCAAATTTGGGGGTGGAAATTTTGAAGCAGGTATTTCCACCCCACCCCTCGGAAAAAAAGAGAGAAAGTGCTGAGCACTTTCTCTCTTTTTTTCTTCCCCTCTGAAGGGATATGCGTCAAATTAGGGATGTTTCTTACGAAAATCCAGTCTCAGAGAGACGGCATCTCATAGCAGGGTACGCCAGTGCCTTGCTTTGAATTGAGAAATCTCCAGTTCCATGGGAACGGCACAATTCATTAATTATGAGCCTAATTGTGCCGTTCCTATGGAACTTGGTTTATTTGGCATTATTACATGGCACTGGCGTGCAACGCAATAATATGTCATGCCTCTGGCATTGATTTATACTAATTTGACGCCAATCCCTCCGAAGGGGGAAATGGGTTTTATTCCCTTCGGGTATAATTGGGGCGTCGGTCACCGGACAAGCGTCACATCTCCGGAATAGACTTCCACAGAGCCGTCGATGAATTCTACTTCCAGGAAAAATACAAACACTCCGGAATTGAGAAGTTTGCCGTTAAACCTACCATCCCAGCCGGCGGATTTGTCTTCCATCGGGAAATTTTGTTCATCATAAACTACATCTCCCCAACGGTTGAAGACCCTTAGAAAATTTATCTTTCTTACTTTACTGGAAACGTAAGGACGGAATATGGAATTTTCCTCATTACTGCTCAACGGAGCAAATACATTAGGGATGAAAAACGGAAAATGCTTGCTCACCGCTATCAGGATGGTATCCATGGCAAAGCAGCCGGTTGTGTCCTCGATCATTACCATCAGGTTCGTTCTGGCAAGGGGAGACAGGTCTTGTTCAAAT
>QQUB01000745.1 GCA_008501835.1 Bacteroidota bacterium | reverse complement strand
GTTTTTGGGTCCAGGTTGAACCAGTTTTCAGGAGTTGAACTCTGGGCGTAGATAAGATTTGTGGCAAGGAGGCTCACAAAAAATACCAATAACTTGAATTTCATAAACTTACATTTATTAATGTGGGATATTTTTACCACATGTATTGTTAGATAATACGCAAGAATAACTTGCCATTAGAATTTAGCCTGTACAATAAACAGTTGGACGATTGGATTTATTATAGGTGGAAAAAAATTCCTGAAATGATGATGTAAGCGCTACAAATATCGAAATAAACCTCGAAATACCGATAAAAACCCAGCATTATCGCTCAACTTCAAAAAAATCCGGACAAACGTAATCAATTCTTCGATTAAAAGAAAATTCAATTTTCCGTTCCTTTCGGTTTTTAACGATTTTTCAATTCAGCACATATTATTCCGGTAGCCACTGCTGCATTTAAAGACTCAGCTCCGGTATTATGGGTTGCAGGAATACTTATTTTTTTTGTCAGTAAAGACAAATTTTGTTCAGAAATACCCTTGCCTTCATTGCCAATTACGATGACCCCTTTACCCGGATAATCAGTTTTAAATATGTTTTCACCATCGAGAACAGCCCCTAACACGGGAATTTCGGAATAACTTTTCACGATTTCAGCAAGGTCTGCAACTGGTGAATTAACCCGAAGAAAGGCTCCCATAGTTGATTGAATCACCTTTGAATTATAAAGATCAACTGTTCCGGGCGAACGAAATACCTGTGGAATGCCAAACCAATCCGCTATTCTCATGATCGTACCCAGATTTCCGGGGTCCTGTATGTTATCTAAATATAGGTTATAATTATTGAGTAAAAGGGATTCATCGATATTCAGCACCGGCATTTCCAATACTGCAAGAACCTGGTTTGGGGTTTTTAACGAAGAAATTCTCGATAATTCTGTTAGAGATATCTTAAATGTTTTGTGCTCAGGCAAGGATAAAGAAGGGTCCAGCGTTTCAATCCAGGACTCGGTAGCGTAAATACTATCAATGGTCAGATTATCCTGTGTCAGGATTTCTCTGATCATTTTATCTCCCTCAACAATGAATTTATTATACTTTTGCCTAAATTTCTTGGTCGAAAGGGATTTGATAAATTTTATGCTGTTTTTGGATAAAGCCATTTATGAAAATATTAAAAAAAACTTTTCGATTCCTCATTTTCCAGATCATTGAAGTCAGGACAAATGAAAAGCGTTTCATTTAATCAAATCGAAAAGTTTTTTTCGAGCGTCACAATGAAAAAATATCTGACCACAAAATACAGTTTTATTCTGATTGCTTTGATCGTCATTTTGACGTCCTGCAATAGTACTAAATTCCTGCAAGAAAACGAATACCTTATCCAGAATAATCAGACAGTGATTAAGGATGCCGAGAAGCTTCAAAATAAAAGAACTTTAAGATATGAATTGACCTATCTGTACAAACAAAAAGAGAACACCAATTTCCTTTTCTTTTTCCCCCGGGAATGGTTCTACTTTGCCACCCAGGATGCTAAAGATACCACCTCTCTCGACAGGCTTCAAAAAAAGTATATAGCGGAAGTGCCATCGATTTACAGCGATTCTTTAACACGGGCGACAGCAGATGCTATGAGGTACTACCTTCATCACAAAGGATTTTATTACGCTGAAGTTGATTTTAAAACCAAAACAAAGAAAAAAAAGATTAATGTAACCTATGAAGTTACACCGGGAAGGCAATTTCTGATCGATTCTGTTTTTTATGAAAGTACAGATTCAGAAGTGGACAGCATTTTAAATGCCATTACAGAGGATACCTATTTACGGCAAGGAGTTGGATTTGACCTCAATCTTTTTGAATCGGAAAAAACCCGGGTCACCAATCATTTGAATAATTCCGGATATGCTTACTTCTACCCAAGTTATATCGACAAAATGGATGTGGATACCTTCCAGCATGAAGGAAAGGCAAACCTGTATTTCAGGGTTTTGCCTCCTCCGGAAGATTCTATTCATAAACAGTACAGGTTTGGCGATATAACGATTTTTACTGACTATGATCCGTCAGCAACCACATCCCCTTCCATAGATACGGTTATTCAGGGCTACAGGATTATATCGATGGATGAAAGATTCATTGTCAAACCCTCCATTCTGTTGAATTCCCTTTTTATCGAAGAAGGAGGTGTTTACCAGCAGAAACAACTCGATCAGACCAACAGACAATTGTCGGAATTGGGGATCTACAGGTTTATTCGCATAAAAGAAACGGCAAATCCTGATGATCCTGAAATACTGGATATCAGAATAGAATTGACCCCGGATTTAAAAATGGAAATAGGTTGGGACTTTGAGGTCAACTATACCAATAGTAATTCATCCCTTACCCCATCTGATCTTTTTGGGATCTCTTTTAAGCCAAATTATAAAAACAGAAATTTATTCCATGGTGCTGAATTATTGAACCTCGATTTGAATTCCGGAGTTGAGATCAGTCCTTTTGACAGTACACGTTTTTGGAATACCATCGATGCAAGCCTTCAGGCTGATCTTTATTTGCCAAAATTCCAGGATTACTTTGGTTTTTGGAAAGGTTTGTCCAACATTCCTTTTGGCAGGAAGCATAAACTGTTGAATCCTGACTTTTATAATTCCCTTAAAGAAAACTCAGCAACACACCTCTCTGCCGGATATAGTTTTCAGTTTATTCTGGATTGGTACCGAAGCAATTTATTCAGTGCTTCCTACGGTTATGACTTGCCAAGATCCCCAACACAAAGGTATATTTTCAACCACATTGGGATCGATTATTTTTACCCAATCACTGAACAATATTTTGAAGACGAGATTCTTGCGAATAACGATTTTTTCAGGCGAAGCTTTGGTAAACAGGTATTTGTAAGTCTTTTATTCAAAAACCTCGATTACAGCTTTACCAGTCGTCAAAATCGTTTTGGTGAATCCTATTTTGCGGGGTTGTCATTTGAATTGGCCGGAATGGAAGTGTGGGGCGTTAATGCCTTATACAATGAATTTTCCCTGAACCCGACCATCTTCAAACCCGGAAAGAATATCGAATTTTCCCAATACTTCAGGTTCGAGAGTGAATTGCATTATCAAAGGAAATTGAATTCCCGGAACGCAGTAGCTTCCCGATTTAACCTTGGATTTGCCAAAGCTTTCGGGTTTACCACTGACGTGCCATATGTGAAACAATTCTCTGCCGGAGGAGCCAATAGTATCCGGGCCTGGTTACCGCGTGGATTAGGTCCAGGTGGATTTGTAGATCCATTGTCGCTCCAAAAAGAAAACCGGAACCGTTTGTACCAAAAGGGGGATATTCGGCTGGAATTCAATGCAGAATACCGGTTTAATGTAATCGGTCCTATGAATATGGCTATTCTGTTCGATATGGGTAACATATGGACCTCCAACCTGGATACCACCCGTTATGGATCGAAATTTCTGTTTAGCAGGAAATGTGTTAGTGGTTGTGATGACGGAGAACCTGGTAACAACATTTACAATGATGCCTTTTATCAGCAACTGGCCATAGGTACCGGCCTTGGATTGAGATTTGATGTTTCCTATTTTGTGTTCCGACTTGATATGGGATTAAAACTCAGAAACCCCTACCCTGCTTCCAGAAATGCTGACGGCAAAGGGGTCGGTTATTGGCAGTCTCCGGGCAAGTGGAGTTTCCGGGAAGCTACCTTTAATTTTGGTTTGGGGTATCCGTTTTGATGCAAGGTTTGATTCCAAAAGCCTAATCATTGATGTTAAATTCCAGGTACCACTTTCAACCTTTTCCAAAATGAAAGAAATCTTACTTTTTTATTTATTTTTAACACCTTTTTTCTTACAAGCTCAAGAGGTTTTCAGTAAGGAGAAAAGAGACAATGTTTGGCTCTTTGGATCTTTTAGTTTGACCAACCCCCTCGGAGCCAATATTGTTTTTGACTTTAATGAATTTCCAGTAGACATCAGTTATGATTTTATTGGCATGCCCTTAGATTTCACTAATGCAAGTATTTGTGATACTTCTGGAAATTTATTATTCTATACCAACGGAATTTCTATTGCCAATTTCACTCATGATACTATTGAAAATGGTGGAAGAATTAATCCAGGAGAATACACTGATGTGTTAGTTGAAGTAGGAAACCACCTTCCTCAAGGGGCTTTAATTTTACCTAAACCCTCTAACGATAGTCTATATTATCTTTTTTACGAAGAGTTATCCCGTGCTCCAGAGTTTGGAGCCAATTCGAAAAGAGTATTTTCATTTTTTAAAGCCATTGTCAATATGAATTCGAATAATGGACTTGGGAAAGTAGTTGAGAAAGATACCTTAATATTAGGAGACACCCTAGATGTTGGTAAAATTGTAGCAAATAGACATGCAAATGGTAGAGATTGGTGGGTGTTACTCCCTGAATACATTAGTGACAAATATTATAAGTACCTATTGACAAATGAAGGTATAATAAATGGTGGATTTCAGCATATTGGAGAAAACCATTATTATGGTCTTGGGCAAGCATCCTTTACGGCAAACGGAGATAAATACATCCAATACAACTTATATCATTTGGGAGAAAATTATTTAAATATTTTTGACTTTGATCGATGTTCGGGGGAATTGAGCAGCCCTTTAAGAATCCTTGATACTTTATACGCGTTCTCAGGCGGTGCTGCCATTTCCGAGAATTCTCGTTTTCTATATGCTCCTACAGATACAAAAATTTACCAATACGACCTTGAAGCAGATAATATTGAAGCCAGTAAGGTTGTCGTAGCAGAATACGATGGGTATTACGATGAAATTCCAGATTTGCAAACAAGGTTTTTTATGGCTGCTCTTGCACCAGACGGTAAGATTTATATCAGTGCAAACAATTCTTCTCTGCACTTACATGTCATCCATGAGCCTAACAAAAAGGGATTAGCCTGTAACGTAGAACAACATGGCATTGAACTACCTGCCTGGAATCAATTCACGATGCCCAACTTCCCTTACTACGGCCTGGGGCCTCTTGATGGAAGCCCCTGTGATACATTGGGAATCGATAACCCACCTCCTACAGCAGGTTTTGAATATGTATCTGATAGTTTGGAGATACATGACATTTCATTTTTCAATAGTACTCTATTTCCTACTGAAGCAACCGATTTTGAGCCATTATCTGATGCATGGATTTGGTCTTTTGAAGATGGAACGTTCAGTAATGAAAAACATCCAGTACACACCTATCTTGAAGATGGTATTTTTGAAGTCTGTCTCACAGCAACAAACTATGCAGGCAGTGACACCTTTTGCGATAGCCTTTATATCAACGTGGTGGCAACAGAAGAACCAGAGGAGTCTGTAAAAAATCTCAAGCTGTATCCTAATCCGGTATCGGATGTTTTTTATCTCAGTTATTTGTCAGATAAAGAAGGACATAGTGTGCTCTACGATACCTACGGCCGGGAAGTCAAACGACGGCCATTGAAAAGAGGGAACATTTTGCAATCGTGGGATGTAAGGAATTTACCAAGTGGGGTGTATTTCCTTCAAGGCTATGTTGACGGGCAGGTGGTGTTTTCCGAAAAGGTTTTGAAATTGAAATGATGATTTACCACGCTGGCGGGGTCGGGTTTAAGCAAGAAAGTGAGAACTTTTTTGACTTAAATCCGGGGGTGGAATTTCTCCAGGAAGTGAGTCCACCCCCAAATTTGACTTGGATTTTTTTTCTGATTGACAATTATTTGTGTCAAATTTGACCCCGCCAGCGTGGTAAATTTTAAGCAAAACC
>QQUB01000816.1 GCA_008501835.1 Bacteroidota bacterium | reverse complement strand
GGAATTATTGGGAGCAGACTGGTCGGTGGATTTGCTTCTTGCCAGCTCACTAAAATCAGCTCCATCCATGAGCTCCTTCCTGATCTCCATAATGCGATTATAGGCATTAAGTGTATCAGAGGGAGGTGCATCCTCCGGGCATCCTATGAGAATATGGCTGATCTCCACATCCTGCTGGATCCTGTCATAGGCTTCTCTGATCAGTTTGTCCGCAACACCTTTATCAATCAGGTATGAATCCGCCAATTGCCTGCGGTATCCTTCTAATTCCTGTTTTAGTGATGGAATGGTATCAATTTGCAGATCTTTGGCTTTCTGAACTTTAAGCTTAAATTTCACATAAAGGTTCAGATACTCTTCAATGCTCTCTTTCGAGAAATCTGCCTTGTCTCCGTTGGTTTTTCCATAGATATAGGAAAATTCAGACACGTGTATCGGCGTATCTTCTACCGTAAACAAAACCGGGTCGTCTTTTTGAGCAAAACTACTCAGGGCAAAAAATGCCGCCAACACCAAGGTAAAAGAGATGCGTTTCATCATGATTTCTTTTATTTAACTTTTGATAAATCGTTTGGCAAAATTAATAATTTTCTAATCTATACATCAAAACCGATATCCCGCCTGAAATATTTTCCTTCAAAGTCAATAATGGCGGCATTTTTTTTGGAAGCCTCCAGGGCTTCTTCAACAGTTTCTCCGTAAGAGGTTATCGCAATAACACGGCCTCCATTGGTCAAAACGGTTTCTCCCTCCGCTTTGGTCCCTGCATGGAAAATGATACTTCCCGAGGTTTCCTCAATTCCTGTGATGTGCTTACCTTTTTCATAACTTCCCGGATATCCTCCGGAAACCAACATTACCGTCGTAGCTGCCCGTGAGTCTTTTTCAATGGTAATCTCTCCCAGGCGGATTTCTGCTGTAGCTTTCATCAACTCAACAAGATCGTTCTTCATTCTTGGGAAAACAACTTCTGTCTCAGGATCACCCATCCGGCAATTATACTCAATCACCATGGGGTCATCTCCTACTTTTATCAATCCAAGAAAGACAAACCCTTCGTAGGCCATTTCCCTTTCCTGTATTCCTTTTATGGTAGGTTTGATGATTTGCTCTTCCACTTTAGTCATCAAAACATCATCTACAAAGGAAACCGGTGAAACCGCTCCCATACCCCCTGTATTCAATCCTGTATCCCCTTCACCAATTCGTTTGTAATCTTTGGCAACCGGGAAAACCTTATAATCTTTTCCGTCAGTAAGTACAAAAACAGAGAACTCAATGCCGTCCAGAAAATCCTCTACAACAACAGTATTTCCTGCAGCACCGAATTTTCCACTCAACATAGCCTTGAATTCCTCCTGCGCCTCTTCAACCGAGGAAAGGATCAAAACACCCTTACCCGCAGCAAGTCCATCAGCTTTTAAAACAACCGGAGGAGTAACACCCGCAATATATTCAAGTCCTTCTTCGAGGCTAGACTCTGTAAATTCACGATATCCGGCAGTAGGAATATTAAACTCTTCCATAAATGCCTTGGCGAAAGCCTTACTACCTTCCAGTTTTGCACCTTCAGCAGATGGTCCGATTACCTTAACACCTGATAGGGCATCATCATTTTTAAAGAAATCATACACCCCTCTAACCAGGGGCTCTTCCGGACCAACAACCACCATGTCGATATCTTTATCGAGCACTAAAGCTTTAACCGCTTCAAAGTCGTTCGGATTTACAGCTACATTTTCTCCCAGTTGGGCAGTACCTGCATTTCCCGGAGCTATTAATAATTTTTCACACAATGGGCTCTGACTGATCTTCCACGCGAAAGTGTGTTCCCGTCCACCTCCGCCAAGAATTAGAATATTCATTTTGTGCTGATTTTAAATACGTATTTTTCAGATTTACTAAAAAAGAAGTTCTTCATTATCAAAAATGGATTGGAACAATGGAAGCGTTGGAAAAATGAAAAAGTCACTACCAATTTTCCAGCTGTTCCACATTTCCTTAAAATACTACTGTTCATTTGCGCAACAGCAAATTTTATAGCTGCTTTGATTAATTCAATTTCCCCTAAAATTCACTTGTGAAATGGAATTTAACTTCCGGATGATTTTCCTGAACTGTTTTCAACACCCATGCTGATTCGGCAAGAAAAACCAATTTTTCATCCTTATCCTTTGCAAGGTCACGCTTCCTTCTGGATTCGAATTCTTTTAATGCCGCAGGATCATCACACTCCACCCATGCAGCTTTGTGCAAACGGGTAGGTTCGTAAGAACAGGAAGCTCCATATTCGTGCTCCAGCCTGTATTGAATTACATCAAACTGAAGTGCTCCTACCGTCCCCACAATCTTTCTTCCGTCAAGCTCCCGGGTAAACAATTGGGCAACCCCTTCATCCATCAACTGGGTAAGTCCTTTATTGAGTTGTTTGGCCTTCATCGGATTATCGTTATTCACAAAACGGAACTGCTCCGGTGAAAAACTCGGAATACCTTTGAAGTTCAGCACCTCTCCCTCTGTAATAGAATCACCGATTTTGAAATTACCTGAATCATACAAACCGATCACATCGCCCGGGTAAGCCTGATCGACCACCGTTTTTTTGGAGGCCATGAATGACGTTGGATTGGAAAATTTCAATTTGCGGTTTTGGCGTACGTGCAAATAATTGGTATTTCGCTCGAAAGTACCGGAGCAAACACGCATGAAGGCAATCCTGTCCCGGTGCTTGGGGTCCATATTTGCGTGAATCTTAAAGACGAATCCGGAGAATTTATCTTCCAGGGGTTCCACAACCCTTTCTTCTGTTTCTCTGGGCAATGGGGGCGGTGCAATCTCCACAAAACAATCCAACATTTCCTTAACCCCAAAATTGTTGATGGCACTTCCAAAAAATACCGGGGAGATCTCTGCATTTTGGTAGGCCTCCGGATCAAATTCGTGATAAACTTCTTCGATCATGTGTACCTCTTCCCTCAACTCATCTGCGGCTGCCTCACCGACCTGCTTGTCCAATTCAGGATCTGAAAGGTCGGTTATTTCGATCACCTCTTCCTGCTGTTGTTTTCCATGCGGCTGGAAGAGTACAAGTTTCTTTTCATACAGATTATAAACCCCCTGGAATCTTTGTCCCATACCGACCGGCCAGCTCAATGGACGTACGTGGATATTCAGTTTCTGTTCTACTTCATCCAGCAGATCAAACCCATCTTTTCCTTCCCTGTCCAGCTTATTGATAAAAACTATGATTGGGGTTTTGCGCATGCGGCACACTTCCACGAGTTTTTCCGTCTGCGCCTCCACACCCTTAGCTACATCGATCACAACAATCACACTGTCGACAGCAGTAAGTGTACGATAGGTGTCTTCCGCAAAATCCTGGTGACCCGGGGTATCCAGGATATTGATCTTCAGTCCACGATAATTAAAGGCCATAACCGAGGTAGCAACGGATATGCCACGCTGTCTTTCGATCTCCATAAAATCAGAAGTAGCACTGCGTTTGATCTTATTCGATTTAACAGCTCCGGCAACCTGGATGGCTCCACCGAACAGCAACAGTTTTTCTGTAAGCGTTGTCTTTCCTGCATCCGGGTGACTTACAATTCCAAAGGTCCTTCTCTTCTGTATCTCAGATTGTATACTCATTTTTCTCTTGACAATTTTCCTAAAACTTCGTGTAGAGCCTAAAACCGCAAATTCAGGCTGAGGCTAAAGCTGAGGCTGAGGGATTCAAAAAAAATAAACTTGATTAAAACAGATTTGAAAAAAATAAGGCTGACTTTATTGATGTATTTCACATAAAACCTTTGCCTTAGCCTCCGCCTTAGCCTAAAGTTCAGTCTTGCTGAACTTCAAAGAAAGTGCAAAAGTAGCGATAATACTCCGCAATGGATAGTTTTCAGTTTTTTTGTTTTATGGCTTCTTACAGGGAATACTGTCGTATATTTGCACATATCTATAAATTATTCGCCATGAAGTTAAGATGCGCCACCAACAGTATAAGACTGAGGGTTAGAAAATCTGAAGTAGAATCGTTAAAAAAAGGCCATAAACTTATTGAAAAGGTAAACTTTGGCAGTGCCGTTTTCACCTTTTCTCTAGGTCCGACCAATACGCCAAATGTACTGACCGTTTTTGAGGGAGGTCAGCTTTCCGTCCATATCCCTCTTCAGCAAATGACAGAGTGGCTGAACGGCGACGATGTTGGTATTGAGGTAGAAAAAAACTTCAATGGAGGCGAGACGTTAAAGATCCTAATTGAAAAAGATTTCCCTTGTGTAACAAGAACTGCCGAAGATAAAGCAGATACTTTTCAGGAGTTGGCAGACAAAAACAACCAGGTTTGTTAGAAATACTATTTTTCAGAAAAATAGTATTTCTCAATAGTTCATCATGAATTGGCAAAGCACCATTAACGGATTCAAGGCTTACATGATCCTGGAACGTTCATTGTCTGAAAACACCATTGAAGCCTATGTTCGGGATGTAGGTAAACTTCAGCAGTATTTCCTGATAAAAGAAAAGGAAATCAACCCACATCAGGTTTCCGGAAATGATATTGAAGCATTCGTTTTCTGGTTGAACGAACTGGGCCTTGGTGCAAGATCCCAGGCAAGGTTACTTTCAGCCTTAAAAACGTTCTATAAATATATGCTCATTGAGGATATGGTGGAAGACGACCCCACTGCTTTGCTCGAAGGACCACGATTGAACAGATACATCCCCCAGGTACTCTCCTTTGAGGAAGTTCAAAGCATACTGGATGCGGTAGACCTCAGTCATCCTCAGGGAACCCGAAACCGGGCAATGCTTGAGGTATTATATGCCTGCGGACTGAGGGTAAGTGAATTGACGGAGCTGCAACTATCAAATTATTATCCGGATGTAGGTTTCGTCAAAGTAATTGGGAAAGGGAATAAGGAAAGGATTATTCCTATTGGAGAGGAGGCCGTAAAACATATCAACCTCTACCTCGAAGGTGTCAGAAGAAGAATGCGCAACATCAACAAGGACAGCGAGGATATTCTTTTCCTGAATCGTCGAGGCAAAAAACTGACAAGGGTCATGGTGTTCCTGGTAGTCAAAGAAATGACAGAAAAAGCCGGCATTTCCAAAAACGTAAGTCCACATACCTTCAGGCATTCCTTCGCCACTCATCTCATTGAGGGAGGAGCTGATCTGAAAGCGGTTCAGGACATGTTGGGACACGAATCCATTCTGACTACGGAAATTTACACCCACCTGGACACAGATTACCTACGGGAAACCATTTTAAGTTATCACCCCAGCAACCGGAAAAAGCCCTGATAATTATCCGATTTTCAAGGATTTTCGGCATTTTTATAATTTTAATAATAAAAAAACAGTTTTGAAAAGAATAGCCATATTTGCATCAGGAACAGGATCAAATGCCCGTAAAATCGTTGAGTATTTCAAAGAGGATGAAGAAATTGAGGTTGCGTTGATCATTTCCAACAAAAAGGATGCTCTGGTTTTAAACATGGCAGAAGAACATGGAATCGACCAATGGGTCATCAACCGGAAATATTTTTACGAAACCGAAGACATACTCGACAAGCTCGAAACCTATAAGGTTGACTTTATTGCTTTGGCAGGATTCCTGTGGTTGATACCGGAATACCTCGTCCATGCTTTCGACAACAAAATTGTCAATATTCATCCGGCACTTTTGCCAAAATATGGAGGAAAAGGAATGTATGGACACCACGTCCATGAGGCCGTAAAAGCCGCCGGAGATATGGAATCTGGCATGACAATTCACTATGTAA
>QQUB01000516.1 GCA_008501835.1 Bacteroidota bacterium | reverse complement strand
TACGTTTTTACGTCATCCCCAATGTCATGAAAAGACCACTCAAACCTCGCATTTCCATCCTATACCAGCATAGGAATACTAAATGTCTCTCCTTCTATGTGGAATTTTATGTAATGGATATTATCAAGATAAACATGATTGTCATAACGCAAATTTTCTTCATCCTGGGCTGTAAGCAAAAAAGGCAGGAAGCTCAGCAAAAAGAAACAGGTAAAAATTCTCAACATAGTGGTTTTTATTTTTTACTGACCCAAATGGAATCTTTGACATAAAAACGCCAGGGCCATTGGGCACATTCTTCGGCATAGTCAACTCCGATTCTGGTAGTGGTATGGATTTCTTTTTCCTGAAATACAATACCTCGGTCTTCTATCCAGACTGAACCATTATTATTCAGGAGATCCTCACCATCCAGATCGGTCCGGATGCCCAGTGCCATACTCATAACGCCCGGACCGGCAGTTAATTGTGGTTTTATTTTATCAATGTTTCTTCGTTGCTGGATCAGATGAATGTTGTCAGCCGGTTCAAGTGCTCGGATGAGTACTGCATTGGCGACCCCCTCAGGTCCCGTAACTACATTGAACAGATGATGAATGCCGTAGCACAGGTAAACATAAGCACAGCCTCCTTCCCGGAACATGGTAGCTGTGCGCTTGGTGAGCCGGTTGTTATAGGCATGGCTCGCTTTATCATCGCGGCCGCGATAGGCTTCCGTTTCTGTGATCATACCAGCCGTAAGGTTCCCGTTAATGTTGGTGACAATAAATTTGCCCAACAACTCTTTAGCAATCTGAATCACATCATCCCGAAGATAAAAGTCCTTTGAAAGAAGCATGTTGGTTGCTGGTTTCCAGTTGCTGGTTTCTGGTTTTTTAACTAGCAACTGGAAACCAGTAACCAGTAACTTGATTAACTTCTCCTGCTATAATTCGGAGCCTCCTTGGTAATCGTGATATTGTGCGGATGACTTTCAACCATACCCGCACCACTGATCCTGACGAACTTGGACTCACGCAAAGCATCGAGATCATTGGCTCCACAATACCCCATCCCGGCGCGAAGGCCTCCAAGGTATTGCACCATTACTTCAGCAAGGGTTCCCTTATAAGGTACGCGCCCTTCGATCCCTTCCGGCACCAGTTTTTTAATGTCGTCCTCCACATCCTGGAAATAACGATCTTTGGATCCTTGCTGCATTGCACCAAGTGATCCCATACCACGATAAACTTTAAACTTTCTTCCCTGGTAGATAATCGTTTCGCCTGGAGCTTCTTCAACTCCGGCAAACAGGCTACCAGCCATGATGGAACTAGCTCCTGCAGCCAGGGCTTTAACGAGATCCCCTGAATAACGGATCCCTCCGTCACCAATGATAGGAACGCCCAGATGTTTGACTGCATCATAGGCCTTGTAAATGGCCGATAACTGCGGAACACCTACTCCGGCAACGACTCTGGTGGTACAGATACTCCCCGGACCAACACCAACCTTAATTCCATCAGCTCCGGCTTCTGCCAAAGCGAGGGCCCCTTCACCGGTCGCAACGTTACCGCCAACTACCTGTAGATCCGGATATTCAGTTTTGACAAGCCGAATTGCATCCAATACACCTTTGGAGTGTCCGTGTGCTGTATCCACACAAACCACATCTACGTTTACCCTCACCAAAGCATCTACTCTCTGCATCATATCTGCAGTAACTCCGACTGCAGCACCAACCACCAATCGTCCCAAAGAATCTTTACAGGAATTCGGATAATCCTGTACTTTCATGATATCTTTGTAAGTGATGAGACCGGCTAAAAATCCGTCTTCATCTACGACAGGGAGCTTTTCAATCTTGTGCTTTTGCAGAATGATTCGTGCCTGTTCAAGATTAGTTCCAACGGGAGCTGTTACCAGGTTTTCAGAAGTCATCAGTTCCTTAACCGAACGATTGACCTCTGTCTCAAAACGCAAGTCGCGATTAGTCAGAATACCTACGAGTTTGCCGTTATCGTCAACAATAGGAATTCCGCCAATTTTGAATCGGCGCATGAGGGCCTTGGCATCGGCAATGATTGCATCTGCCGGTAAAGTTACCGGATCAACAATCATTCCGCTCTCAGAGCGTTTAACACTACGGACATGTTCCGCCTGTTCCTCGATGGTCATATTTTTATGGATAATTCCCATACCGCCCATTCGGGCGATGGCTATGGCCAGCTTGTTTTCTGTCACCGTATCCATGGCAGCAGAAACAATAGGAGCATTGAGGGTTATGTCGCGTGTGATCTTGGTTGAAAAGTCAACTTCTCTGGGCAGGACTTCGGAATAGGCCGGGACGAGCAGGACGTCGTCATAGGTCAGACCTTCTTCGAAAAACTTACTTTTTAATGCTTTTTGATTTTCCATCCGCAAAAGTATTGAAAATTAAATTTAAAAGACAATTAAATATTTAAAAATGTTGACAGTTAACAGTGACGAGCACTATATGGAACAGGCGATCAAGCAAGCAAAGGTCGCAGCGCTCAAGGGGGAGATACCTGTTGGGGCAGTGGTCGTCTGTCAAAATAAAATAATTGCCCGCGCCCATAACCAGACCGAATTGCTTAAAGATGTCACGGCACATGCTGAGATCATTGCCATTACTGCAGCTGCGAATTTCCTTGGGAGTAAATACCTGAAAGATTGCACCCTTTACGTAACACTCGAACCTTGTGTCATGTGTGGTGGGGCCGCTTCATGGGCCCAGTTAGGAAGAGTGGTTTACGGAGCGGCAGATGATAAAAAAGGGTTTATGCGATTTGGCAAATCAATTTTACACCCCAAAACAACAATCGAATACGGCGTGAAGGAGGAAGAATGCAGCCAGTTGTTGAAAGAATTTTTTCAGAGTAAACGTTGAGCCCCAACTTGTACCAAAATAATTATCTTTACCGAATGAATCGCTTCTTACCATATCTGCTCTTGATGATGTTGCTTTTGGCGGCCAATCTGCCGGCTCAGGGACCTACGGAGGAGTATAATACTTCCGAAGTGACCAACCGCGATCTGGATTATGAGCGTTGGAAGCAATTGACGAAAGATGTACAATACGACCTGGAAAAGCCAAAGGAAAGAAAAAACAGAAACCAGGAAGAACCTGATCTGAGCCGGGAAAACACTCCCAATCCTCCTTCATGGAACCTCGGGCAATGGTCTGGCCCTGCCAAATTGATCCTCATTTTATTTTTTGCAGTACTCATTGGTCTGATCATTTATTATGTGGTCAGGAACCAAAGTAAAAAAATCAGCAAGACTCCCCTGCCTTCGGACGAGGAGATCATTGAGCAAATTGAGGAGAATATTGAACAATCGGATATTGATACTTATTTATCCAGAGCAATTGCGGAAGGAAATTACTCCCTTGCGATCCGATTGCAGTATCTCAATATTTTAAAAGCACTTTCATTGGGAGGTGTCATTAAGTGGAAAAAGGACAAGACGAACCGCGCCTATTTATACGAAATAAAGGACAGGGAAATGAAGAGTGACTTCAGGGCGTTGACCAATATCTTTGAACGGATCTGGTACGGAAATGTGGCTCTTGAACAACATGAATTCGAAGGACTCTCTCCCGTTTTTGAAATATTTTCTGACAAAATCAAAAACGGTACCCAATGAAAAGAGATAATTTACTATTCTACATCATAGGTGCCCTTGTCTTAATCCTTCTGACCGTTTTCTTCTTTGGTTCCGGTAAGAACTACAACTGGCAGGAACACTATCAGAAGAAAGGCAAAGACCCCTACGGGACGCGGATTATTACAGAATTGCTCAAATCAACGGATCAGGAGTTTATCATTGTCACAGACAGCTTATCCCTGGGCCTTCCCGAAGCACCGGAAGAATTATCCAATTACGTCTTTATCGGTCAAAGTATGTACATGTCACCATCTGATGTGGACCGGCTGATCGATTTTACAATCAATGGCAATAATGTCTTTTTGTTTTGCAATTACATCCCCCACAATCTTATGTTCTACCTCTATGATGGAGAATGTGAACCTTCGCTCTGGGATGATTTTTCGAGTTTTCAGGATACTGCCGTTACCCTTAGTTTGACACACCCAAACCTGGTGGAAGGTGATGATAGTGAATACGTATACCTCTCCCGGTACGGGACACAGTCCTATAAATGGCGCTACTTTTATCCGGAGTATTTTTGCAGTAACGAAGGAGCCTTTGCGGAACTTGGACGCATAAATAATGAGTACATCAATTTCGCGAGGGTGCAATATGGTGATGGTTATTTTTATATGCATACTACACCTCTTGCGTTTACCAATGTCAATTTACTGGAGGAAGAAGCTTACAATTATGCGCGAAAGGTCTTTTCCCACATGATTGACGGACCGATTTATTGGGATGAATACAGTCGCGTGCCGGAAAGTGTAGCCAGAACCATGAATAACCGGGACGGCGGAGGATTCAACCGAAACCTGTCTTCCAAAAGCCCGTTGCAATACATCCTTTCTCAGCCTGCACTGAAGTGGGCCTGGTATTTGCTGCTCTTGATGGGATTGTTATTCCTGGTTTTCAGGGTAAAACGGAGAGAACGTGTCATCCCTGTTTTGGAGCCTAACACCAATACATCACTGCAATTTGTACGTACCATTGGAAGGCTGTATTTTCTTCAAAATAATCATCGTAAACTGGCCCTTCAGAAAATGAAGTTGTTCCACATCGATGTCAGGGAGAATTACGGATTACACTTCCAGGAAAACGACACCAAATTTGAAGAAAAACTGGCCCAAAAATCCGGTGTATCAGAAGAGATCATCAATAAAGTTTACCTGATGTACCGCAACATCAAAGGGGGACGATTCCTCTCCGCCGATGCACTGATCGATTTTTATAAGGCTATGGCGGCGTTTTACAAAGCTGGAGAGGTAAGATAGAATTTTAAAAACTTCTACATTTTACATTGGACATTCTGCGGTTCTGTCTGGTTTTTCGGAAAAATTATTCTGTTGAATTATTGAAGGATAAACGTACAATATGGAATCCTTTACAGAACCGCAGAATATCCAATTTCGAAGTTCAATACATTTCTATGAAACAAAAATATACCTTGTCCGCCGCAGGAGACATACTTCCTCCAATTTATTACACAATTATAGAAAAAGGGTATAGCATCAAAGCAGAAGAAGGTTTTTGGATTGCTGAGAATGAGAAGGCAAAATTGATTGGAGATGATCTGATGGATTTGGCAGGTCTGATTTTATTATTTGAAGAAAAGGGGGAGAACTGGGTAGTTGACGATGCAAAAATTGATGACTTTTTGGAAAAGTTTTATTAGTGTTTAGGTCAAAATAAAAAATTACATTTTACACCTGCCTCCTGCGCCTGCAGGCAGGTTCTGCTGTTGGATATTTTTCTCCGGGAACTTGCCTGGTGATTCTGGAGACTGGAAAAGAACGGAGTAAGCGGCACAGTTTTAGGTTCTTAAAAAAACACTTATGTGTAATCTCTGCACTAGCCTTTCGTTGTAATAGTATTGTTTTATCAACCAGAAATTCCAAAATGAAAAAGCTACTCCTGATGTGCTGCTTTTGGCAGTTTTTTATCTATTCAAATGCTCAAAACCTCGGGTTCTCCGGTGGTGTTTTACGGAATAATTTTTTCGATGTCAGTCCGGGTGTTTATCACGACCCTTATAACTATCAGTTATTCCCTGGGTTCGGAAACACATTTGCTGTTACCCTGGATTATAAGGGAATATGGTCGATACCTTTGAGGTTTGCTGTTCAAATTGATAATTATCAGGGGGAAATAAT
>QQUB01000634.1 GCA_008501835.1 Bacteroidota bacterium | reverse complement strand
CCTTGGCGAAAATCTGTTTTATGGCGTTTTACCCGGCAGCATTGGTACTCTTGAAAATCTGGTTTTTTTAGATGTTAGCGACAACTCATTAATTGGCTCCATCCCCGAATCAATTTGGAACCTGCCCGATCTTGCGGATATCTGGCTGGATCACAATGGCCTGACCGGAAGCATTCTCAATGACCTGGGTGCTTTGCAAAATCTTAAATCCATTGATTTGTCGTTTAATGATCTTGAAGGAGACATTCCTGAATCTCTATGGGAATTACCAAACCTTGAATTTATTATTCTTAAGGAAAATGAATTCACGGGAATTATTCCTTCCTCCGTTGGTTCGCTGACCAATCTGATTCATATTGATATTGGCTTCAATAATCTTTCCGGAGAATTACCGCCCGAAATTGGAATGCTACCTGAATTACAAGTACTGGATCTGGATGGAAATGATTTAGATGGGTTTCTTCCGGAAGAGATAGGTGATTTACAGCAAATTACCAGATTGGTTCTTTCTGATAATGAATTCTCCGGACCATTTCCATTAAACCTGACCAATGCCACCACTTTGGCCTTCCTGGATCTGTCGGTTAATAATCTATTCTATCCCATACCTGAAGAAATAGAAAACCTCTCCAACCTGCATTATCTGTCCCTAAGCCACAACAATTTTTCAGGCGAGATACCACCTGAAATTGGCAACTTACCTAATCTGCAAAAATTATATCTCAACTATAATAATCTAACCGGGGCTATTCCCACGGCACTGGAAAATTTATCTAACCTGGAATGGATTTATCTGAACAATAATAATCTATCTGGTTCCATTCCTCCTGAATTAGGCAATCTGTCAAATTTGGAATACTTGCATTTGTCCGGTAATAGCCTGACGGGGAGTATCCCATCAGAATTGGGAAACCTTCACGAGTTGGAGCAATTAATGTTGGGCATCAATCAATTATCCGGAGCATTGCCTCCTGAGCTGGGTAACCTGACCGATCTAAAAATAATATTCCTGGCTTTCAACCAACTTACAGGATGTTTCCCACCTGAATATGAAATTTTTTGTACTAACATTCATCCAAATAATGCCAATTTTCAGGGAAACCCCGGACTGCCGGGAGGAGGCGATTTTGAGGCTTTTTGTGATACCGGAGCCGGAAATTGTAATTACACTATTACCGGAGATGTTGTTTATGACCAAAACCTCAATTGCCAGCAAGACACCCTTGAGGAAGGATTGCAAAACTGGATGGTTGCTGCAAATTCTGTTACTGGTGATTTTTATGGTTGGACCGATAGTTCGGGGCATTATACCATTTATGCGGCTCCTGGTTTTTACCAGATGGATTTAGTTTTTCCAGGACCTTACTGGGAGGAAAACTGCACGGGCGATGCAACAGTATTTATTGAAGAGGGAGTGAATTATGAGGTAGTTGATTATTATCCGGAAGCTTTGATTGAGTGCCCGTTTTTGACGGTTGATATTTCCAGTCCGTTTCTAAGAAGGTGTTTTGATAATTATTCTGTGGTTCAATATTGTAATAATGGAACAGCTCCAGCGGAAGACGCTTATATCGAGGTGATTTTTGATGAATTGCTAACAGTTGATTCCGCAACTGTTGATTTTGAAGTTGGGGATGATAATGTTTATCTATTCAATGTTGGTAATGTTGGAGTTAATGATTGCGGAACGTTCATCATTTATACCTATTTGTCTTGTGATGCGATCCTTGGAGAAACGATTTGTTCTGAAGCGCATATTTTTCCGGATTCTCTTTGTCAGGAAATTTCACCGGAATGGTCTGGAGCTACCGTTGAAATAACAGGTGAATGTACTGGTGAGGAAGTAAAATTTACCGTTAGAAATACCGGAAGCGGGGATATGCTGATGGATGGTTCCTACATTGTAATTGAAGATGGGATTATTCTTTACTCAGAACCTCAACCCTTTATTTTGCCAAGTGGAGACGATTTTGATTTAAACTTTGAGGCCAATGGTTCCACTTACGTCTGTCAGGCTACTCAGGTAGCCAATCACCCGATCAATTTCTTGCCCACAGCATCCATTGAAGGATGCGGGACCAATGATGATGGAGAGTTCAGTACCGGATTTGTCACCCAATTCCCGGAAGGGGATGGTGCGCCGTTTTTGTCCATTGATTGTCAGGAAGTCATCGGTGCTTACGATCCTAACGATAAAAACGGATATCCCAAGGGAGTGGGAGAGGAGCGTTTTATTGATGTCGGACAGGATGTAGAATATCGGATCCGATTCCAGAATACTGGAACGGATACAGCATTTACAGTGATAATTGAAGATGTACTTTCTTCGCATTGGGATATGGAAAGCCTCCGGTTGGGGGCAAGCAGCCATCCATATGAGCTGGAGATTAGAGGAGATGATACCTTACGGTTTGTTTTCAATAATATACTTCTGCCAGATAGTACAGCAAATGAGCCGGCGTCTCATGGATTCATTAAATTTAAAATCAGCCAGCAACCGGAATTACCTTTGGGGACCATAATTGAAAATGAAGCAGCTATCTTTTTCGATTTTAATGAACCGGTGATTACCAATACGACTGTCCACAGATTAGGGGAAGATTACCTGGGAGTAGTGGGTGTCAATAGCCCCGTAATCCCTGGCTTGGAGGTAAGCGTTTCACCCAATCCATTTTCGGAAACAACCTCCATTTATTTGTCTGGTATTGAATTTGAAGAGGCTCAACTCACTTTGTACAACGCTCAGGGGATGTTAGTTGATCAACAGTCTTTTTCAACGAATAAATATAGTTTGAATCGTGGCAGTCTGGCAGGTGGAATCTATTGGTTCGAAATTACCCTGGATGGGGAAAAAGGATATTTTGGAAAAATGGTCATTAACTAAAATAATACCAAAATCTACTGGAATTTGAACAGAGTTCATGGAATTAAACCCGGGCAAATGAAAATAGTATTGTCTAAGCTCCAACCTCTATGGGAATGATGCCAATGGAGAATTCGAAATCAGCATACAGGGGATGCTCTTCAAAAACGCGTTTATCTTGAGCATCCTCAATGCTGATACATATTTTTTGACACCTTGTTTTCAGGCGTGATGTTACCTGAAGTTGAGTGTGTCGCAGAAATCTTTAATAAACCTCCGGCACAAAATTCTGTTCACCCATCGGTGGACGAACATACCCTTTTCCTTTTTTACGTGGAGGAAGTTTGGTGATCTTCCTTTTTACTTCCTTGTAAGGGATCTTGTCCAGAAGATGAGCAATGCAATTTAGTCGTGCTCGTTTTTTCTCATCTGCTTCAACCACATACCAGGGACAGATCTTTGTATCGGTATAGGCAAGCATTTCATCCTTCGCCTTGGAATACTCCACCCAACGATTCCGTGATTCGATGTCCATTGGGCTCAGTTTCCATTGTTTGGTAGGATCTTTCAGCCTGTTCTGGAATCTTCTTTCCTGTTCTCCTTCACTAACAGAGAACCAGTATTTGATGACGATGATACCTGCGTGGATCAGCATTCTTTCAAACTTCGGGCAAGCGCGTAGAAAGTCCCAGTACTCGTCATCTGTACAATAACCCATGACCCTTTCCACACCTGCGCGATTATACCAGCTGCGGTCGAAAAGTACCATTTCACCGGCTGCAGGAAGGTGAGCTACATATCTTTGAAAATACCATTGTGTTTTTTCCCTTTCGGTAGGTTTGGCGAGGGCTGCAATCCGGCATACCCTGGGATTGAGATTTTGGGTAATCCTTTTAATCGTACCTCCTTTACCGGCGGCATCTCTTCCTTCAAAGATGACTACGACCCTTAATCCCTTTTCAACGATCCATTGTTGCAGTTTAACCAGTTCCACCTGCAAATTCCTCAATTCGGTTTCATAAACCTGTTTGGGGATTTTTCCATTTCCGTTATTACTGCTGTTTCCGTTTTTACCCATTATGTTTGGATTTGTTCAAGGGGACAAATATAAGCATTAACCGTTGAGCGGGGAAAAGAAAGGCTAATTTAGAATTATTCAAAAGAAATTGGGTAGGAAGAAGGGAAGGGAGGTTGCGGGACCTTTCTTTTCTAATAAAAAAGAAAGGTCCCGAGATTTAAGGGGCTATTCCCCGCGTTCATATTTTTCTTCAAACTTCCGGTTCAAATACTTCTGTTTATCATCAAGATCAATGGAACTGCCTTGAATAAATGCCTGTTCAACGGTACTGCTTCGCATATCCAGCACATCCCCGGAACTAATAAAGAAGGTAGCGGCCTTTCCCTTTTCCAAGGTGCCTAATTGATCATTTATGCCCAGGATCCTGGCGACATTGGAGGAAATAGCCATTACTGCCTTTTCATAGTCAAGACCAAAGGCAACTGCTTGTCCTGCCTGATAGGGTAAATTCCTGACTGTCCAGTTTCCACCCCGGCTAATGGCAAATAAAACACCTGCATCAGAAAGCATTGCCGGTGTTTTGAAGGGTTGATCAATATCCTCATCTGCCCTTTGAGGAAGCCGATGTGTTCTTTCAAGAATCACTGGGATATTGTTTTCCACCAATAATTCCGTAACCCTCCATGCGTCTCGACCTCCGACAATCACCATATCCAGATCGTATTTTTTTGCAAAAACGACGGCCTGAGAAATAGAGGCAACATCATTGGCATGAATGAATAACTTTTGTGTTTTGTCAAAAAGTCCCGACATAGCATGTAGCTTAAGATTTTTGGGCTGCGGAATATCCTTTTTATTGTAGGCTATGGCTTCTTCGAATAAGTTTTCTATTTCACGGACCTTTTCCAGGTATTTTTTATCCTTTGAATAGGAACGGGTTCTTCTGTTATAGGAATATTGTCTGGGCCAGTTCAAATGGTTGCCATTGTCGGTTTTAAGGGCAGCATCTTCCCAGTTCCACCCATCTAGTTGCACAATGGATGAGCTTCCCGGCATTATTCCTCCCTGTGGGCAAACTTGTGCGGTTAAAACACCGTGATTTCTAATGGTAGGGATTATTTCAGAATCGGTGTTGTAAGCAATAATGGACCGTACATTGGGATTAAGGCTTCCCACTTCCCGTGCATCACGAGTTGACCGGACAGCGCCGATTTCCACAAGCCCCAGATTTGTGTTGGCGGCTATGAAACCGGGATACAGGTCCTTGCCACTTGCGTCAATTACTTTATACCCGGCGTAATCAATTGAGCCATCATTTACACCAATATTAACGATTTTGCCGTTTTCAAACATGAGCAGACTGTTCTCAATAACTTCTCCATTACCAATGTGGGCTTTTGCTCCCAGGATACAGATGGGCTCCGTTTGTGGCGGGGCAGGAACTGGATTCTGAGCAGATAATTGAATAAAGATTAAAGCTGTAAGTACCGTCGCGGCTATTTTGAATTTAAACATTATTTCCAATTTTAAAGATCAAGTGTTTTGTTGTTTTATTATTCTCCAAGGGTGTCGCAATGATAAAGCCTGTATTGCCGTTTTTCCCTTACCGGCCGGGTAGGTTTGCCAGATTGTTTTTCGGATAACATCTTTTGAATGATACGATTGCGTTCCACTGCAATGGATTTTCTTGCCTCCAGGTCTTTTTTCCTGTCGAAAAATAATATTCCATCAACGAAAGTCTTTTCGGCTTTGGCGTACACGGACAACGGATGATCGGACCATAATACCACATCGGCATCCTTTCCAACTTTTATACTACCAACTCTGTCGTCAATGTGCAATATTTTGGCTGGATTGAGTGTGACAAATTTAAGTGCTTCTTCTTCCGGAACATTTCCATAAAGAACCGCTTTTCCTGCCTCCTGA
>QQUB01000398.1 GCA_008501835.1 Bacteroidota bacterium | reverse complement strand
TACAATCTAACGGTGTACCCTGACAGGGAACACATATACTACCATCACAATCCAGGATGGTCTGTACGTCATTAATCGTACAGGCATTTCCATCATCGCATGTAACAACGGTAGTTGAACCCGTATCGCAATCAATTGTTGTGCCTTTACATGGAACACATACACTGCCATCACAATCCAGGATCACCTGAACGTCATTGATCGTACAAGCATCTCCATCATCACACGCAACGGTCGATGTGGAACCTGTATCACAATCTACCGGGGTACCTTGACAAGGAGTGCAAATAATGGAATTATCACATTCATCAACTATTACCTGATCATTTATGGTACAAGAATTATTATCATCACAGGGCAAAGCAATGGTATTGGCGCAAGCAGGAGGAATCGCCTGATCGTAGGTATATGTAAGACAAATACTATAAGTTACAGAAACGGTACCATCTGTGATAGCCATTCCATTGGAAGGACAAGAACCCGAAAAGTCAGTCGCTGGAATTATATCAACACCAATGACATCGTTAATACCTATAGCATTACAGGTTGCTATATCCAAAGAATATGTTCCTACCGCTGTAGCTCCACCTCCAAATGTACCACATCCAGGGGTAAGTACATCCTGGATGATAGGACAAATACCTGGAGGGGTAAGAGAACAATTCAACAATACATTTCCAAAAAGTGGAATCCCCGTACAACTACCGGAAGCGGTAATATTGGTAATATCAATGTCAACCAAAAGAGAGGTAATGGAAGGGTTATTAATTCCACAAGGTAGTGTGGGTGGATCAAAATTATGCAAATACCCTTCATTGACAACAGGAAGATTGGCGTGAGCCCAATCGTTTCTGTCTGTATCGATAATTGCATCGGTAACTGTTTGACATTGCATTACGCTATATTGTGCCAAAACTGATGTTGGCGCATAGAATAACCAAACAAACAATAGGGTTTTCAGAAAAAGTTGAAACCGTACCATCCTCCCAAAATGTTTTTTATGTAAATGCCCTCAAAAGAGTTTCCAAGAGTGCCCTCTTAAAAAATGGACTCGCCAGACTCCCAAATAACTGATCCCAATAGGAACCCTTTCCGTTAGGAGTATGACGAGTCATCAAAGTCTCATTATAAATTGAATTCTTTAAAAAAGAATTTCAGTGTATTATTCTTTCACAAATCGTTTGGCAAACAATTCTCCATCTACCTGAACATTCAAAATATATAACCCTGAAGGCACATTCAACTGTTCAAGATTCAACTGAAGCTTACCGCTTTCCGTCAGGATAGACCTGCTGAAAATTACCTGGCCATTAATATTTACAACATCCATCGTTATTGATTTTTCGGAATCCAGTTCCAAATCAATATTCAATACATTTGCTACAGGATTAGGATAAATATTAAGCCCGTCATTTTTTTGAGTAATAACTGTTGATGGATTTTCCGTTTCAATAGTAGAGGCAAAACCAGGAATTTCTTCCGGACCTGATGCATCTCCACAGGTAGGGTTCCAATTCCATTCCACATTATCCCCAGATTCCAATTCACCACAGATAAACAGACCGTTCATAAAGGTAGGGAACGAGGCACCTGAGTCACTAACTTCCAAACCTTCCGGAGCAAAAATATCAACTTCAACTACAGACCCTTGCCCAATAGTAGCATTGTCCCCAACATATACAACTACAGAAGGGCCACCAACATTTACATCACTATTGTCGATGTTCATCTTTCTTCTGATCATCAGACTACCTGGCTGATCAAAAATAATGGTACTTCCCTTATAAACTTTGAGGCTCCTCATATACATTTCTCCATTGGCAATAGTCAACGTTACACCAGGATAAACGACTACATCTCCATAATTGGAACCACTCAGGGTCATATTACTGGTTATGGTAAGATTATTATAGTCGTTATTTGGATTGGCAACAAATGGAGGAATAAAAACCGGAGAATCAGACTCAATATAATCCGCGACATTACTGGTGCCATCAACATATGCCTGTGCTGAACGCAGGAAGGTCATAATATCTGAATTGTTCTTAATGGATACTTCATCTGCATCAAGAACACCAACACCACCACTGATCACCAGGTTACTGATCATATCCATCTCTTCATCAACTATAATGGTATGGGCAGATAATAAGCTGGATAAATCCTCATCAACAAGTGTGGACGCCTCTCCGGTGCAACCATTACCGTCAGTAACAACAACCGAATAAGTTCCATTGGCAGTTGCTAAAATTTCCTGGTCGGTAGCGCCATTACTCCATAAGAAGGTCACCGGCTGTGGAAGGTTTTCAATTCCAGGAACCTTTGCTCTTAATGTTTTAACCCCCTGGCACCATGTAGGAAGATTAGCCTGATTAATGGCAACAGGAATAACTGGGTTGTCATTAGAGAAATAAACATTGTCAACATAAACAATTCCGCTACCCCAAGGCTCACCAGAAAGGATATATTGAGCTATGTGTTCAACTGAATTCAATCCTACAAAGTCCGATAATGGAATTTTATAAGTATTCCACTCTTCAGCAGTTGGATAAAAAGTTAATTCAAATTCACTGTCATCTGCCCATGGGGAATATACCCCATCAGGACCAAAATCCACCAGCTTCACCCTAAAAGGACTCATATTCGGAGTCCAGATATCGATATTGAAATGGGTCATGGCCGTTGCATCAATGAGGTTTGGCCCAACCGTTTCGATACCCAAAAAAGAAACATTTTCATACTTCTTGGTATCATTTCCTTGTATCTGAAGATCAGTAAGCGGTCCGGTTGGTGACCAGCCTGTCAACCAAGTATCAACTGGCACATCATCGTAAACATTGCTAAACAAGGAAATGACATTCTTACATGGATCAGGGGAAGGAGCAGCAACTTCCGGCTCTGGAATTGTGTAACATTCTTCAGTACAACTTCCCCAGCCATAGGTCACGGTTTGGGGTACACCGGCAACTACTGTAAGTGCACGATTTGTAAATCCACCATTGGTAACGGTACAATCATCCCCCGGAATAAGATTCTCGAATTGCTGCTGGGCAAAGAAATATTTGAATTCGTGTTGCCCTGGTGTTATACCAACGGTTACACAATAAATATCATCGCCATCAGGGTCGGACATAAAATTGACTCCAGGGCTCCAGCCATTAAAAGTACCGGCCACCGCTACTGCATCAGCTACAGGGAAACAGGACAAATCAACACAGAATGTAATGTCAGTAGTTTCTTCCATAGGGCAAGTCGCTTCACAAGTTTCCCAACCGTAAGTAACGGTTTGAGGAACACCCTGCACCACATTAATTACCCGATTGGTATATGGCCCGGTAGTCATCGTACATGGGTCGCCCGGAGTAAGGTCTTCCCATTGTTCCTGGGCAAAGAAATATTTGAACTCATGAGTACCGGCTGGCAACCCAATAGTAGTACAAAATGTCTTGTCTCCATCAGGATCTGACATGAAATTCACCCCCGGGTTCCATCCATTAAAGGATCCGGCTATCGCTACCGCATCTGTTGCAATAAAACAAGACAGGTCAACGCAAAAAGTGACATCAGTGGTTGTTGCTGCAGCACAGCTTGATTCGCAGGTCTCCCAACCGTAGGTTACGGTCTGAGGGACACCAGGAATTACGTTGATGATTCTGTTGGTAAATCCGAAATTGGTAACCGTACAAGGATCACCCGGAGTAAGGTCTTCCCATTGCTCCTGGGCAAAGAAAAATTTGTACTCCTGTGGGCCATCAGGCATACTTATTGTTGTACAATAAATTTTATCCCCATCGGGATCAGACATAAAATTAATCCCGGGGTTCCATTCATTAAAAGTTCCGGCTATTGCTACAGCATCTGTTGCAATAAAGCAAGAAAGATCGACGCAAAAAGTAATGTTTGCATTCACATCTTCAGGTGATTCTGCAGATTCCATCAAGCCTAAAAAAGAGGTTTCATCTCCATCAATTGAGACGCGTGTTTCACTTGCGTAACCCCATACTGCAAGCAAACAAAAAGTAAATAGTAAAATCTTTTTCATAATACATTTTTTAAGTAATCATAATGCAAATTAGTCTACCAAGAGATTGGATTGCTGTTCGTCACCAGAGCAACGGTGTATGTGGTATTTGATAGAATAGCCAAGTTTATTCTGTTATAAAATTATATACCCAAATAATAACAATGGATGTATAATCCCGTGCATTTATTACAAAATTCTAATTGCACGGATATCCGTTCGGTCATTTCACAAGAATACGTGCTTACTTATCTATCAGGATCTGCATGATTTTCATCACTAATGCGACTTTCTTATTTCCTCTTGATTTGAGCCCGAATACAGAATACATTCTCCTGAGGGAAGAACTAACACCTTCAAGGCTTAAGGATACCTTTTTAGCGATTTCTTTGTTTCCAATTGCAGGGTCTTCTACAAGAAGGTTTAAAATCATCCAGGAAGTCTCTCCGATTTTTGCGTCGATCTCTTTTTCAATTTTATCTTTATCCAGGGCGATTTTTTGTCGGTTCTCCATTGACCCCAGAGATTGGGTAGCCAGTTTTTCCTTATATCCTAAAATTTCGAGATTCAATTTTTCCTCTACGTTTTTATGTTTTCGATGCAGAGACCAGATGTAAAAACCAAATCCGGAGATCAAAAACACCATTATCGTCAACAGGACAAACCGTTCCAATTTTATCTGACTCTCATATTCCCTTTTAAGATTTTCAATGTCGTTCAGGGTCATATTGATATTGACAAACTCTACATCATCAAAATAATATATACGCTCCCCGCTTGCCTTTCCGTCAGTACCGTAATTAAAAAAGATTGATGCTTTATTAAAGCCAAAACCTTTTTCTATTCCGGTCTTTAATGAGGTCGTTTTTAATACATGTCTAAGAAAATTAAATTCAAGGGTTTCCCATTTTCCAGCAACGGTCGTGCGGGTTTCTGTTTCACAAGATTGATCTGGGTCATTTGAATTTTCTACTTTTAGTCGAATGGGAATATCTGCATGGGGCGACCAAACCTTTACCAATATTTTCGGCTCTGACAAGGATAAGGGAATATTACTGGCAAAACCTGAAAAGGAACCGATGGTAGTTCCGGCCCAGGGTTGAGCAGTCTCACTTTTAACAACCTTCATTACCAGATTATCCGAACCATTGGGATCTTTTGTCAAGGAGGAAATATTGCCTCCAAAATCATGCATGGAATAATTTACTTTTGGATCCTCAAAGTCAACAGGCCAATCTATTCTAAGGCCCCCTCCCACTTGTTCAATATCATCAAAAAGAAAAACGGATGATTCAGAACCATCTCCCATATTCCCAAAATCAAACATGAAAACAAGCGAATTAAAATTAGTCGGTTGCCCGGTAAAATCCCACCTCAAAGTTTCCCACTCCCCGGAAACTGTAGTCACAACATCCCGGTAAGTCTCCCCAAACCCTTCCAGTTTCATCTTGATCACCGTTCCTGCCGGGGCAACAGTCCAGACCTTCATCGAAATAATGGGATTTTCAGAAAAATCAAGGTTCTCTTTAAGCGTCAATTTACTTCCCGCAAAAACTGCTCCCCCATTTCTGATTAATCTGGCAACTGTAGCACTGGCATTACTACTATCAACTTGAGGGTTGACAATAACCTCTGTTACTGCACCTGCGAAACTAAAAAAATCATTCCTTGTGATACGCTCCTCAAAATCTATTGGCAACGTTTGTGAATACCCAAACGATATGGATACAACCAGGAAAGAAATTATATAAGCGACTTTTTTCATATTATCGCGGGTTCAAAAATTGTTAAG
>QQUB01000020.1 GCA_008501835.1 Bacteroidota bacterium | reverse complement strand
TGAGTCTTATTATAAATTGGGCCAAATAAATAATGCCTTAAATACTTTGGAAGGGTTGGAAGATATTTTAGGGAAAAATGTTGCTCAGTGGTTATCCGTACTGGGGTATTCTTTAAAAGGTAAGTTATTAGTTTTAAAAGGTGATATTAGAAATGCGGAAATTCTTTTCACACAAAAAATAAGACAGGATAAAAATCATGCCTTTGAAAAATATTTTTGCAATATCTCTTTTGCCCGTTATTTATTGGCGCAGCATAAAAATAAAGAAGCGCTAAGTATTCTTAAGGAACTATCCATTGGATTAAAAAGAGATAATGCCATAGAATTATTAATTGAAGTAGAATTGTTGAAATCCAAGGCTTATTCCTTGAGCAATTTAAAAGCGGAAGCATTAGATGCTGTAATCAGGGCAATTCAATTCGCTCAATCAGAAAACTTTGTTAGAACTTTTGTTTGTGAAGGTGAAGAGGTTGAAAAACTGATTACTGAAATTGCAAAAGAAAAGTTGATCAGAAGTTCCGGTTCTCTAAACGGTTTATCCAAAGACTATTTAAGTAAACTCACGACAGCGTTTGAATTGGAAAAGAAACAAGTGAAGATGGATTTTGCTGAAGATTTGAGCAGCCGGGAAATTGAGGTTTTAAAGTTGCTTTCCAATAAACTGTCTAACAACGAGATATCGGAAAATTTATATATATCCCTAAGCACTGTAAAGACACATATCAGTCACATCCTTTCCAAACTTGGAGCTAAAAACCGCCAGGAAGCTTCTGAAATCGCTATTGAAAAGGGAATCCTCTAATTTCAGAATACGCTCTTCTCTAGTCCTTTTAAGCATTTTTAAGTTCGAATAAGATCAAAATCATACCTGGAATCATACCTGGGTATGATGCTTTTTTTATGGCATCACCTGACCTTTGGTGTATGTTAAAAAATAGCAAAATGAAGGGAGAGATTCAAATTAAAATCGAGGGCCATATTGATGAAGAGTGGACAGAGGTCTTTCAAGGCATGAGTATTTCCTATGAGGAAGATAACACTGTATTAACAGGCCTCTTAAAAGATGAAGCTCAATTGCATGGTGTCTTAAATTCGATTAGAGACTTAAACCTTAAACTAATATCTGTTAAGCCAATGGATGATAATAAAATCACGAAAACCTTAATTATTGGGGGAGGGCCCCTTGGCAGTTTATATACCTTCCTATTCCACAGAGCAGGTAAAAATGTCACTTTAATGGACAGGAATGAGCATTATGAATTCATAAAGACCAATGGATTGGTCCTGGTAAACGAATTTTCCAAGCTGAAGGAGGTCGAACGGGTTAAGGTAGTGGATACAATAGGCGATGATGACCATTACGACCTGGCCATAATATTGATGAGGAAAAACAGTATAAAAAAGTTACTTCCAACTCTGAGTAAGAACCAAAAAATCAAGCACTTCCTGTTTATGGGAAATAATGGATCAGGCTTTGAGGAGTACTTGACTCACCTGCCTGAGGAAAAAGTCTTGTTTGGGTTCCCCGGGGGAGGAGGTTCTAACATTGATCATATCACTCATTACGTGGATAGTGACAAACCAGGTGGGAAAAGAATGCCGGTAATATTGGGTGAGATAAACGGTGAAGTGCAGGAGCGAACCCGCTTGATCCAGGATTTATTTGAATCTTCAGGAGTGCCGGTAAGAATAGTAGATGACATTGACAGTTGGTTTAAATATCACATTGCATTTGTATTACCCGTCGCGGGAGCATTACTGAGAAGTGGAGATAATTATAAACTGGCAAAAGACAGACCAACCATACGTAAATACATCCTTTCAGTACGGGAAGCAGGAAGAGTATTAAAATCACTGGGTTATAAAAAGAGCTACAATACGAAATTCAAACTTTTTTATTGGATGCCTATTGGTTTATTGACCAGAATATTGAGTAAGGTATTCAACTCAAAATTTTCAGAAGTGGCTATGATAATGCATGTCCGTGAGGCTAAAGATGAGATGGCCGAACTGGCAAAAGCCTTTTATATCCTGGTAAAACAATCAAACCTGGCTACTCCTAAC
The DNA here is from genome assembly GCA_008501835.1 of Bacteroidota bacterium. Taxonomy (GTDB): domain Bacteria; phylum Bacteroidota; class Bacteroidia; order Chitinophagales; family Saprospiraceae; genus BCD1. Next base: position 3,757 of record QQUB01000020.1, on the reverse strand, counting down.
CTCGATGAGTTAATGCGGGAAATTATTCCATCTAAAGCCGAGGAGTTCAAAGTGAATGGACAAGTATAGAAGTACTTCCTAATAGGCCAGATAAGAAGAATATTGGAATAATCATCAATTAAATCAAAGATTTTTAAAAGATACAAATCATGAAATATAATACAATCATCATTGGAGGAGGCCTGGCGGGATTGACAGCGGGAGCAACCCTTGCAAAATTTGGAAAGAAGGTTCTTCTGTTGGAACAGCATCACAAACCAGGAGGATGTGCAACTACTTTTAAGCGGGGCGACTTCATCGTGGAAGTTGGACTGCATGAAATGAGTGGCCTGGCTGAGGGCGGTACCATTAGGAATATTTTCGACATGTTGGAAGTAGGTAAGCATGTTGAATTTCAGCAAGTACCGGAGTTTTACGCAGTGGTTTCGGATAATGGAGATTTTGTATTTCCTCACGGTTATGATGCCGCAAACAAGGCCCTGATAGAAAAATATCCAGAAGATGAAAAAGGCATCAAACGGTTTTTTAAATTAATTGCCGGAATCCGAAGAGAAACAACCAAATTACCTCGTTCACCACTGAAAAGTAAACTGATCTATCCCTTGATGCCATTGCTTTTCCCCAACCTGGTAGAAGCCACGCGACATACGGTTGGGTCCTGGTTAGACAAGCATATTACCAATGAAAATGCAAAGCTCGACCTTGTCGCACACTTAGCTTATTGGGGAGATGACCCCTACAAATTATCCATGTTTTACCTTGGTATGCCCTTCTCAGGCTATGTTGAGAACGGTGGCTATTTTATAAAAGGTGGGTCACAACAACTTTCCGATTATCTGGCGGCATTTATTGAGCAAAATGAGGGCACGGTATTATTGGGAAAAAAAGTGGAGAAAATAGTGACGAATAATGGGATGGTGACCGGAGTCACTTTCCGTGATAGTTTTGATAAAAGTCTCGATCCCATCACTATTTCATGCGATAATGTTGTGGCCAACTGTGCCATCCCGTTGGTGCCCGATTTGTTGGAAGAACCATATGCCGGGCAACTCAAACAAAAAATCAGTTCCAAGGACAATTCCTGCTCATTATTGTCCATTTATCTAGGATTTAATACAGATGTAGGCGCCTTTGGTGTGAAACACTACTCAAACTGCATTCGCGGAGAAGATGTGAAGACCTTAAAGGATATCAAACCTAACCACCTGGGTGATTGGTCAAAACGCAGTTTCATTTTTGTAGACTATGGCAGGATAGATAGCCAACTGGCACCAGCCGGTACATCTGTCGGTTCCATCTGCGCAGTGGACTACCTGGAAGACTGGGAAGGACTGAGCAAAGCAGAGTACAAGGCCAAAAAGGAAGAAGTTGCCGAGGTTTTATTACAACGACTGGAAAATCAATTTCCTGGTATAAGAGATAGTATTAAATATTATGAAGTGGCTACTCCTAAAACGATTCAACGTTACACCTTGAATCCGAGCGGTTCAGTTTACGGCTACGCCCAGACTAAAGCTCAGGCAGGCACCAAGCGATTCAGAAATAATTTCCTGATTCCGAACTTATATTTTGCATCGGCCTGGGCATTTCCAGGTGGTGGATTTGAGGGAAGTATTATGACAGGATTTTTAGCTGCTTTGCAAATGGATAAAGACAAAATTTGGTCTGAGAGTGAGGCGGAAAAATACACCGATGATAGAATTGTGAAGCTCAAAGAGCGCAAAGAGACGGCTGAAAATACCTTGGAGTTGAGTTTTGAAAAACCAAGCGGTTTTGAACACAAAAAAGGCCAGTACAGCATTCTTCGTCTCATGGAACCAAAAGTCACGAAATTGGATTTGCCTTACCGCTGGTTGCCCATAGCGTCCACATCAGAAGAAACTGATTTGAAGTTTAAGATCATCCTGGAAGATAATAGTTTTTCAAAAAGTTCTGAGCTACTGGAAGTTGGAGAGGAAGCTTTGATTTTTGGACCTTTTGGATAATTCATGGACAACTCCATGCCAGCAATATTTCAACCCATTAGATACCTATAAATTATTCCAAAAATGAAATATGACACCATCATCATAGGAGGAGGCTTAGCAGGGCTGACAGCCGGAGCTACACTTTCCAAATCTGGTAAGAAAGTACTCTTATTAGAACGACACCACAAGCCAGGTGGTTGTGCCACCACTTTTAAGCGGGGTGATTTCATTGTAGAAGTCGGCTTACATGAATTTAGTGGCATCATGGAGAATGGTACCGTGCCCCTGATCCTTGATATACTTGGGATCAGCGAGGAAGTTGATTTTCAGCAAATACCTGAATTTTATGGAATTTATTCAGATCGTTCTCAGTTTGTGGTTCCGCATGGTTATGATAATCTAATCAAGGCCCTGAGCGACAAATATCCCGAGGATGCAAAAGCCTTCAGGCGGTTTGCGAAATTGGTCGACGGCATACGAAAAGAAGGGGTCAGGTTACCTGCCAGCCCTTTAAAACTTAAGCTGATTTATCCTTTGATGCCCTTAATGTTCCCCAGCCTTGTAGAAGCCTCTAAACATACACTTGGTTCCTGGTTAGATAAGCACATTACCAATGAAAACGCTAAACTCGACCTGTTAGGCCACATATCCTGGTGGAGCGATGATCCTTACAAGTTATCTATGTTTTACTTTGGTTTGGTCTTCTCCGGCTATATGGAGAATGGGGCCCACTTCATAAAAGGGGGATCGCAGACCCTTTCCGATGCACTGGCAGGGAGCATGGAAAAGCATGGTGGAACCATTTTGTTGGGAAAACAGGCAGAGAAAATCATTACCCGGAACGGCAAAGTAACAGGAGTCACCTTACGGGACAGTTTTAACAAGAGCCTAGATCCTGTCACGATCTCCTGTGATAATATCGTGGCCAACCTTGCCCCACCTTTGGTGCCGGCACTGCTGGATGAACCCCATGCAAACGCTCTAAAACAAAAAATCAGTTCCTACACAAGGTCTATCTCATTCTTCTGCATATATCTTGGCTTTAATACTGATGTGACAAAATATGGGGTAAAATACTACTCAAATGTTATTGAGGCAGAGGGACTGAAGAGCTTGAAGGACGTCTATCCGAACCTCAAGGGAGACTGGTCAAAACGCAGCTTTGTTTTGATTGATTATGGCAAGGTAGATGCCGGACTGGCACCAGCCGGAAAATCTGAAGGGGTGGTTTTGGCAGTGGATTATATCGAAGACTGGGAAAATTTAAATGAGGAAGAGTATAAGGCCAAAAAGGAAGAGGTAGCCCAGATGTTTTTGGAACGGATAGAAAAGCAATTTCCTGGAATCCGGGATGCCATTGAATATTATGAAGTTGGGACCTCCAAAACAATTCAAAAATACACCTCGAATCCTGGCGGTTCAGTTTTTGGATATGCCCCAACCAAAGAGCAATCCGGGCTAAATCGATTAAGAGATAATTTCCTGATCCCCAATTTATATTTTGCTTCTGCATGGACCTTTCCCGGTGGAGGTTTTGAAGCCAGTATCATAGCCGGGTTTATGGTGGCCTCGAAAATGAACACAGATAAGATCTGGTCTGAGCGTGATGCGGAAGAGTACCGGGATGCCAGAATTGTGAAACTCACAGGACGCAAGGAAAATGCCGGTAGTTCCATTGAGTTAAGCTTTGAAAAGCCAAAAGGGTTTAAACATGAGAAAGGTCAGCATGCCATTTTAACACTCATGAACCCAAAGGTGACCAAATTGGACTTGCCTTATCGCAGACTTTC
>QQUB01000693.1 GCA_008501835.1 Bacteroidota bacterium | reverse complement strand
CATAGTAGGAAACCTTGGATTTCAAAAGAACGCGTCTGTTCCTGTTCACTGAAGTATCTCTGAGATCCGTGAGGTATTCCTTAAATCCCCCAACGGTATAGGTATTGTCGACATAGGTAGCCAGACACTGAGCCAGAGTATCGAGATTATTTTTATAATCCTCTTCCGTTGCTGTAAACGGATCAAAATATATGTCAAAGAACGGTACTGAAGTGGCCAAAAGGCTTCCGTCATCAGCCGTGACATTGCCTCTTTCCGCTTCTATTTCTCTTTCATCGATGTAATTATCTTCTCCAACAGCCACCCAATGTTCAGCTTCCTGAACACTGATCTGAAAGGTTTTGTACACCAGAATTATGGCTATGGGCACAAACAACCCAAAAAGGACAATGTATACTCTGTATAAGACTTCATTTTTGATGTCCATGACATTGCTCTATTTGGATACGACAATTTTTTTCACCTGGCCACGCTGCAATCTCAAACCGTCATCTGCTACTTTATCAACTACTTCTGACTGCATGCTATTGACCATATTTTCGGACTGGAGTGACATATAAAACCACCTCAGTTCCTTCAAGTCTTTCTGCAGGACCTGAATTTTTCTCACGTTGCGCTCAGCATAGTGGGAATTGGCGATATAAATCACTGCAAGAAATCCTAAAAACACCAAAAAGGGCAGATTCTTCAAAATGAATTCTACCGGCATAAAGCTGAGTTCAGCGAATGAAAATCCTTTCCTTTTTGCCATTTTTAAATCTTTTTAAAAGCGTCGGCGCATTTACTTTTTTTCACCGACCCTCAGTTTTGCGCTTCTCGAACGCGGGTTTTCTTTGATCTCCTGGGTGGAGGGCAAAATGGCCTTTTTGGTTATCACCTTAAAAGGCCTGTTAATATTTCCGTAGAAATCTTTTTCTACTACACCCTCTACATTGCCTGTTTTCAGCAATCTTTTTGTTAGCCGGTCCTCAATGGAATGGTATGTGATCACAACTAACCGTCCTCCGGGTTTTAAAACTTCCATCGCCTGTTGAAAAAAGTCGTCCAACGCCCCCATTTCATCATTTACGGCAATTCGTAATGCCTGAAACACCTGGGCGAGGTATCTGTGCTTTTGTCCTCTAATGAGAGGTTCTACAATAGCGAGAAAGTCCCCGATAGTTTTTATAGCTAGCGCCTGACGTTTATCGACAATAGCTTTGGCCAGCATTTTTGAATTCCGAACCTCTCCGTATTTACTGAATAGGTCCTGTAATTCTTCTGCTGTCAAAGTGTTGACAAGGTCAGCGGCCGTTTCACCGGACTGCTGATTCATCCTCATGTCGAGATGAGCATCAAATCGATAGGAAAAGCCACGCTCTGCTTCGTCGAGCTGATGGGAAGAAACCCCAAGATCTGCGAGAATTCCGTCTACTTGTCGTATACCATGAAGTCTCAGGAATCTTTTCAGAAACCTGAAATTGTGGTGTACAAAAGTAAACCGGTTATCTTCTATCACGTTTGCAAGTGCGTCTTCGTCCTGATCGAAACCAATCAAGCGACTATCTGTATCTATATGGTCAAGTATCAATTTTGAATGTCCTCCTCCTCCGAAGGTTGCATCGACATAAACCCCTTTAGGTTTTATATCAAGCGCATCAATACTTTCTTTTGCCAATACCGGAATGTGATAAGGTATCATTATTCCTCCTCCTGGTTTGCTGCACTACCACCAAGCACCTCATCGGCGAGATCTGAAAAATCAACAGGTTCATCATCCAGCAGATTATCATATTCAGCTTTAGTCCAGATTTCGATCCTTCCGTTATAAGCTGACAGAACAACCTCCTTATTGATTTCTGCATATTCCAGCAATCTCTTTGGTAAAAGGATCCTATCTGCACTATCCATTACCAATTCCTGAGCGCCCCGATAAAAATATCTCACAAAGTCACGGTTCTTTTTGTTGTACAAATTGAGCTGATCGACTTCGGATGATATTTTATTCCAGACTGCTTCCGGGTATAACATCAAACACTTCTCAAAACCGCGGTTGATGACAAACTTATGCTTCTCACCTTCCCCCAGTTGGGCTATCAAACCACTCGGCAACCGCATACGCCCTTTGGCGTCCAGTTTGCAATCATATTCACCAAGAAGTTGTTTGATTTGCACGGTTTAACTCTATTTTGATTTCAAATGTACACACTTTTTACACACTTTACCACTTTTTCCCACCTTTTGATAAAAAAAGTTTTCCACAAATAGCTTTTTTTGGTAAAAATTAGTCATTTTATAACTTATATGATTACAAAATAGTTGATTTTTAAAACATTTCTTTTCCAAAAATTCCCACAAAAAGAGATATTTTCCCACCAGAGGTGAAAAAAATATTAAATAATGCTTCACGATTTACCCTAAACCAGACAATTTTGGTGGGAAACCAGACCAGGGATGGAATACATTTTGTTAAGGATGGGAAATGGAAAAGACCTGAAAATTGAAATTACCTGAAAAATATTTTAAAAAGGGAAAAAGACCTTAATCATCAATTTTCGGGAATTTAACTGAAGTAAAATGGCAAAGTCAGGATGGAAAGAAAACGAATTAAAAAGTCACGTAAACACATTACTGTTTAATTTTTATGCTTCAAGAGTTGTGAAATACATATAAATGTTATATTTTTCGGTCGAAATCAAGAACGATATTATTTACATCAATATAAATAATTAAGATTTAACATCAGAGAGAGCGCGTTTTTGGGACTCTGCACCATTAGTGGTTGCAGAGTCTTCTTTTTTTGGGGATGTTGGTTTAAAGTCAATTTTTCAGGAAAGAACTTTGCTATGGAATCGAGTTACCAAAAAAATTGACTTTAAACCTCCTAACCGGACATTTACGAAACAAAGGCACATCTTTTCTATTCGGGTGGGAAGTGAATTCAGGCTTGTATGAAACAAGACCAACATTTGGAAGTGCAGAGTGCACAGTGATGAGTGATGAGTGATGAATTGAAGAACCCTTTAAGCACCCATTGTTACATTGTTATTTTAGGACTGTGTCCTGAAATCGATATTTTTTTGTCTTCAGACGAATGGGACTTCCCTCGGTCGTCTGAAGACGAGAGGGATATGGATTTGAAGTTTGAAAACTTCAAATAACAGCGGATGATGAATTAATAAAGAACTCTTTAAACCCCTGGAACGACCTGAACCAAGATGAAACAATGTAAAACCATCCCCTCAACCTACTCTATCCCCAATACTTTATGCACCTGGATACTCATACTCCACTGAGGGTGTTTCAAACAATAAGCAAGTGTTTTTTTGGTATTCTCTTCCAGGTTGGGTCCATCCATTGGCTGAAGGAAGAATTTTGTGAAATTAAGGTGTGTAAATTGCTCCGGCTGGGCTTCCGGTTCATTTTGAGGGTAAACGAGTTTTAGTTCATCACCCTCCGTGACTATTAATTCAGTATTAGCTTTGGGGCTCACACATAACCAGTCAATTCCTTTCGGCGGTATTATGGTACCATTGGTCTCTACTGCAACCTCAATATTCTTTTTATGAAATTCTTCGATGAGTTGTTCATCCAATTGTAGCAACGGCTCTCCTCCGGTACAGATTACCAGTGGTTTACCCGAATGAACATCCGGCCACATGGAGATTATCTGGTTTGCAAGTTCTCCGGCCTCATATCTACCGCCGTGGTTGCCATCCGTACCAACAAAATCAGTATCACAGAAATTGCAAATGGCTTTGTGCCTGTCTTCCTCTCTCCCACTCCATAAATTACACCCTGTGAAGCGGCAAAAAACAGCAGGCCGCCCCGCCTGGGCTCCTTCTCCCTGGAGGCTGTAAAATATTTCTTTGATCTTGTATGCCAATGCTATAGTTTTTCTGGATTTAATAATGGTGGCAAAATTAGAAAACAAACGTGAAAAGGGAAAGTTGGAAGGTGGAATAAAACCTCCGAGGTTTAAGTCATTCTTAAGTACACCTATTCTTTTCCTTAAATGGTTGCTTCTCCAAAACCTCGGAGGTTATTTACTCCAATGACAAAGGGCAGCGTTCCCTGATGGAGATACGCTGCCCTTTGTCTTGGAACCTTGAAACCAGGTTCCCTGAAATTGAGCTTTAAGCTGATTAAAAAAATACTACTGTGGTAATTGTTGCCTGTTTGGGTTGTGCTGTCCTTCGCTGGAGGTTGCTATCAATCTTTCGTATTTTCTGACTAATCTGGCTTGGCGCTCGGCTATTTTGTTTAAGAGTACAAGATCCTGTTCAAGGATTTCTTCCTTTTTTTTACTGTTTTTGAAGAAGGTTAAGTTTTTTCGCTTTCTATTGATTTCCAGGATTTTTTGAACGGTTTGGTTAAGTGCGTATTTAGTACGCAACAATTTCTTTTTCATTGAAAGCATAGTTGGTATGTATTTTATACGGGTGTTATCAATTCTTTCAACCACAAAACAAATAAACAAAAAAGAACAATATTTACAAAACTTAATTTCCTAAAATTACTGTATAACTTGTCAAAATATTAACATATAAAAAATGATTTGGATCAACAGAATTTTGATTTTTTTGAACCGCAGGAAATTTACTTGAGAAAAACCTCTAAATTTCAGGCAATTAGCTTTAAAAAAAATCTTGAAGTTCCTATCAGTTTTTAATTTTCTCCTTTCTTTTTGCCGCCTCTTCCGGTGTCAATTTACGTGTCTGTTCAGAAATGACCTTTTGCTGGGACTTTTCGGTTGCTTCCTTAGTTTGTTTTTCCTGCTCAAATTTTTCCAAAAGTGCTTTGACCTCCAGAGGTTTTCTGTTCAAATTACGATGGTAAGTAATGATCACAAATTTAGCCATAACATCCGGATCATACAATCCAAGTGAATTGAGATATTTTGAGAATCTGGAACCACCATAGAATCCCCAGTTATGAAGTATCCATCTGCCAAAACTGAAATGCAGTTTTATCGCTGCATCTGCCTCTGGCATATTCTTGAATTTCATTCTGGAATCATCGTCTATCAACTTATTAAGCTGAATAAAGGCATCTGTAATGTCTTCAGGAATGTAAACGCCATACAAAATCTCCTGGCTGATCCGGTATTCATAGGCTTTGTCAAAGTCTTCTTCAGATACCGGAGGTTGTGCCCCAAGGAGCAAAAAACTTAACAGGAACAAGAACGATAAAAGGATCTTGCGTCCCTGAAATATAACTCGTAAAATGTGAAATTTCATCCAATTAATTATTGGTGCCAAAACGATCAAAAGGGATAAGGCTTTTCGCAAAAAGGGAGTCCATCAATAAAACTGAAAATCCTTAATTTTATTATAACTTCCACAGGAATATTTCCATTATTTTCCTACCACCTAAGCAGTGCAGATCCCCAGGTAAAACCACTTCCAAATGCAGCAAGGCAAACAAGGTCTCCCCTTTTCACAGCCCCTGCTTCGACAGCTTCCGCGAGGGCAATAGGTACAGAAGCCGCAGTTGTATTGCCATACTTCTGAATATTGTTCCAGATCTTCTCATCTGGAAGCCTGAGAATTCTTTGAACAAATTTACTGATCCTCAGATTAGCCTGGTGTGGAATCACCATATCTAGATCGTTTGGAGTCAGGTTGACTTTTTGTAATGCTTCATTAATAACTTCAGGGAACTTGCTCACAGCGAGTTTGAACACAAATTGTCCTTCCATATGAGGAAAGTACATGGCATTATCTATCATATGCTGATTTAAAAATAATTCACCGAATTCAGCATCTGAAAATCCATAATCTACAGGCTCTTCAACATATTGATTATGAGACCCCCCATGGGCACCCGGACTGATAAAACATAGTTTTT
>QQUB01000314.1 GCA_008501835.1 Bacteroidota bacterium | reverse complement strand
CGTAGCAAACGAGGATTCTTCTACTTCAATGTTTGTATCCTTTGCTTCCTTATATAAAGGTCCGCTCGCGTTTAATTTAATCCTCTATTTCTTTCCTTACCTCTCCAACAGTGTCAATGAACTTTTTATTGGCGTTCCGACCAGCGGAACTTTTTAAAACCAACTTGTATTTTAATTGCTTTTCCGTACCCCTCGTTTTGGGACGGACTGCAAAGATACGTCAACTTTCAATTTATGCAAATAGCTGCGTTAAAATTTTTATAAAAAATTCTATTTAAAATCTATTTGAAAATTGTCATTTAACAATGCTTCTCATTCGAAGCGGGCGCAAAGGTAAACTAAAATTTTCCTAATCCAAATCTTTCTGAAAAAAAATTTAATTTTTTTCTTTTTCCTGATTCTATAAGCCAAAAGAATAAAATATTATCTATTAAATACCCTCGGAATTAAGTATTTTTGCTTAGAACGCAATCCCCCAAAAATCAACTGTCAGATTTATTAATTGCCATTTTTAAACAAATACACAATATACCGAAAGATGAAAAAATATAACTTTAGTGCAGGACCTGCCATTCTTCCCAAAAGTGTTATGCAGGAAGCAGGAGAAGCAGCCATCGATTTTAATGGTATGGGTTTGTCTATCCTCGAAATTTCTCACAGAAGTAAAGAATTTACCGCAGTAATGGATGAGGCTGTCAGCCTTGTGCAGGAGTTACTCGGACTAAATGATGATTATGAAGTACTCTTTTTAAGCGGAGGAGCCAGCTCTCAGTTCTTCATGTCTGCAATGAACCTGCTCAATGAAAATGATACAGCTGCTTACATCAATACCGGAACCTGGTCCAAAAAAGCGATCGCGGAAGCCAGGAAATTCGGTAATATTAATGTAGTAGCTACTTCAGAGGACGAGAACTTCTCCTATATTCCTAAGCATTATGAAATCCCCGGAGATGCAAAGTATGTACATTATACTAGTAACAATACCATCTTTGGAACCCAGTTTCACGAATTGCCCAAAACGGACCTTCCTTTAATTTGTGATATGTCGTCTGATATTTTCAGCCGTCCTCTTGATTCCAGCAGGTTCGGAATGATCTATGCCGGTGCTCAAAAGAATATGGGACCTGCAGGAACAACTTTGGTGGTGATCAGAAAAGATATGTTAGGTAAAGTCACCAGAGATATTCCTACTATGTTGAATTATGAGACCCACATTAAGAAAGGTTCCATGTTCAATACGCCTCCGGCATTTCCGATTTTTGTAAGTATGTTGACTATGCGCTGGGTGAAGGCAAACGGCGGCCTTGAAGGAATGGCCAAGCACAATGAAGCCAAGGCGAAAATTTTATATGATGAAATTGATCGCAACCCTTCCTTTAAAGGTGTAGCCAGAAAAGAAGACCGTTCCCTGATGAATGTGACTTTTGTGCCGGTGGATGATGGAATAACCGCAGACTTTCTTGCAGCTTGTGATGCAGCGGGTTGTTCTGGAGTAAAAGGCCATAGATCTGTGGGTGGTTTCAGAGCATCTATATATAATGCAATGACGCAGGAAGGTATTCAGGCTTTGGTGGATGTTATGAAGGGATTTTAAACCGGTGCAGTGAGTCTTTCTTAAGGTCAGCAAAAAAATAGAACGCTGATCTAACGGATTTAACTGATCAGAACTGATTTTATCCTGAATTCTGAAATAAATTCTTCTGGGCATATTTAAGGTAGCCTTTTGGAGCACCTTTTTTGTAGTTTCATCGGGACTTCATATCATTGCAGGGTGCGGAGTGCCCTGAACAGGAGGAGTTTGTTCAGGCCGGAGCGGTTTTAGCGGAGGGCGGCGACAGCCTGTCCTCGGCAATAATTGCCGGGATAGGAGCGCAGTGGATAGCCCGGTGCCAAGCCTGCCTGCTGACGCAGGAGGCAGGCGAAGCGGAGGCATGGACCCAGTAGGAACCGCAGAATGTCCAATTTAGAATTTAAAATTTCGAAGTTTTTTAACCAGCAACCTGAAACCAGCAACCAGAAACGAGTAACCAGACTATGCGATTTGAAACAGGACATGCCTTTGCTAAGGCGATGGATGAGCAAGATGGGCTCCGGCATTACCGGGAGCAGTTTTATATTCCTCAGCATGAGGGTAAGGATTGTCTTTACTTATGTGGCAACTCGCTTGGGTTGCAGCCCAAAACTGTAAAGGCGGCCATCAACTACGAACTGGAGCAATGGAAGAATGAAGGCGTCGAGGGCCATTTTCGGAGAACTGCCCTGGATGTATTATCACAAATTTCTTCAGGAGCAAACTGCCCATGTGGTTGGGGCAAAACCGGAGGAGGTCGTAGTGATGAATACACTGACCACAAATCTGCATTTGATGATGGTCAGTTTTTACCGGCCAACCACCGAGCGATTTAAAATAATTATGGCGGCGGGTGAATTTCCCTCAGATCAATATGCTATTGAATCACAGGTTCGCTTTCACGGGTTTGACCCTGAAACTGCCATTGTAGAGATCGGGCCGCGAGAGGGCGAGGACTGGGTCCGTACTGAGGATATTGTGGCTACCATAGAAAAAGAAGGGGTACAAACGGCTCTGGTGCTTTACGGGGGAGTCAATTATTTCACCGGTCAGTTTTTCGATGTTAAGGCGATAACCGAGGCTGCTCATAAAACAGGAGCCATTGCAGGATTTGATATGGCTCATGCTGCGGGTAATGTGATTTTAAAATTACACGACTGGGGAGTGGATTTTGCGGTATGGTGCAGTTATAAATATTTGAACTCCGGCCCGGGTGGCCCAAGTGGTGTGTTTGTCCATGAGCGGCATGGAAACAATCCCGACCTGATTAGATTTGCAGGTTGGTGGGGACATGATGAATCTCAGCGATTTCTTATGCGCAAAGGTTTTGTACCTATGCAGGGCGCTGCGGGTTGGCAATTGAGTAATGCGCAGATCTTCAGTTTTGCGGCTCATAAAGCTAGTCTTGATATTTTTGTGGAGGCCGGAATGCCTGCATTGAGAGAAAAGGGGGAGCGGTTGAGCAGCTATTTGCAGTTTTTGATCAGAGATTTAAATCAACAGGGATATAATTTCCATTTGCTTACTCCGGAGGACCCTGAGGCACGTGGTTGCCAGGCTTCCATTTTCATGTCGGAGAATGGGCAGCAGTTATTTGATTACCTTACGGAAAATGGTGTGGTGGCCGATTGGCGGGAAGATAATCTTTCCGGTAGCGGTGGTGGAGTGATCCGTGTGGCGCCGGTACCTTTATATAATAGGTATGAGGATGTGTATAGGTTTGTGGAGTTGTTGAAGGGGAATAATGCATGAATGTGGGAATGATTGTGGATATTTATAGAAGATGAGGCTGTCTCAAAAGTAAAAACCTAAGTTTTGATCCAGGATATTATTTTATTTCACGCTGATTTTCGCTGATATAATTATTAACCTCCAAATTTAAATCTGCGTTTATCTGCGTGATCTGCGAGGAATATCCTTATGTGACATCCTCCAATCGGTGAATAAGGGAATAATGATTAAAAAACCACAGGGAACACTGAGCAGTCACAGGGATCACTGAGAATGTGCTCAAATGCCTTGAGCCCTTTTGAACCTTTTGAACAATTTGAAAGTAATTCTATCCAGATGCTAATGTGAAATTAAATGAGTCTAAAACCATTTCTCAATAAAGGTGTAATCGAAGCAGGCTGTGATGAAGCCGGGCGGGGATGTCTTGCCGGGCCGGTGTTTGCGGCGGCGGTGATCTTGCCTATGGATTTTGAGCATCCATTAGTGGTAGATTCGAAGAAATTATCGGAAGGGAAACGAATAGAGGCCAGGGCAATTATTGAAGAGGAGGCCATAAGTTGGGCAGTTGCTCAGGTGGACCCAAAAGAAATAGATAAGATCAATATTCTGAATGCTTCCTTTCTGGCTATGCACAGAGCTATTGAAGGTTTAAAGGTGCGACCGGAAGCCTTATTAATTGATGGAAACAGGTTTAATCCGTTTGAGGATATTCCTTTTGAATGTGTGGTGAAGGGCGATGCTAAATTCCTTTCCATTGCTGCAGCTTCTATTTTGGCCAAAACCTACAGGGATGATTTCATGAAAGCTGCAGCAGAGGATTATCCCGTTTACGAGTGGAAAAGTAATAAAGGTTACCCCACGGCTGCCCACCGAAAAGCTATCCAGCTGCACGGGGCCAGTATTCATCACCGGCGTTCCTTCCGGTTATTGCCTGACCCTGTGCAGGGGAAGTTGTTTTCCTAAAGCAAATCATTTTCCAATGGGAGCTCGGACTCATCCAGGTCGATCACCATGGTTTTAGATAATCGGTCGTGCCAACCGTTATTTCTTTCTCCCAGAAATGAAAAGGCTTCAAAAGGGATTAACCTTGCAAATGAGCGACCGATCAGGCTATCAACTGTAGGAGAGCCTCCTGTTTGTGTAACCACCTTTGTACGGGTAACAATTTTTCCAATAGTCCTTCCATTGTTCAGGTGTTCGAACAAAATATAATACCCGACATAAACGGCTATACCCGCAAGCGAAGCAAATAATTGGCCTTCATCGGACCCGGATAATCCGAGAATCATTCCTGCAATAAAAGAAAAGAACTGAGCTATGAGCCCATCGATCAGGTAATTGGCAAGGCGCTTACCTTTGCTGGCTTCTACAAGTTTGTAATTGGAATCTTCCTGGAAGCCATCATCTAGAATCATTGACATAAGCATGTTTTTTGGTTATTCCACAACGATCTTGAAAAGGCCGCTGTGTTCTTGTTGTTGTATATTTAAAAGGTAAATACCCGGAGGCAATGTTTCCAGTTCCATCGAAAAGGTTTCTTTTAAGTTTTGCTTTTCAAAGTTTCGCCTGAGTTGGGTTGTTTTGGATAATACATCCATGACTTCAACCTGCAGGTTACCTTTTAATTTATTGTCTACATATATATTAAGGTGTGAAGTTACCGGATTGGGGTAAATATTTACTGTGTTTTTATTAATAAAAGGGTTATTGACTGCAACATTATCAGGTAATACGACCTCATTAGAATAAGCCGAGGTGTCGGTATCACTAAATGCCTGCAGCCGGTATGTATAAACCTCTCCCTCTTCCAAAGCATCATCAATGAATTCAGTAGTGTCCGGACCAATCGTTGCATACAATTGGAAGAAGTTTTCACCACCGCCCTTTCTTTCCAGAAAATAACCGAACTCTCCTTCGGTGTTATCAGTCCATGTGAGTGTTGCTTCAGTTGGGGCAGTTAATGTACCTGCGAGCTGGGTTGGCCCGGGAAGTCCTTCGCAACCTGTAACAATCTTAATAAACATCTGGTCTCGAATATCCGGTAGCATGGGATAGAAACTATCTCCCGGGCAAGCTGTGGCACATCCGTCGCGGTGACCGGAAACTCTGTTGAGGGTCAATCCGGAGGAATTGTGGAATCCACTTCCCAGGACATTGAGGTTTTTATCACATGCTTTCCAGGTGTACAGATCAACAAGGCTGTTAATGGCTTCTGTGGTTGGTTGGATGTCGGTGAAATTTCCCATAACACACGTGCCTGCGGTACCTCCATTGGTTCCGCAAAAGTGTGCTCCGAGGATGTCATTGCCTCGACCTTCGTATACAACTCCATTGGGATCTATCAGCCAATTGTAGCCAATGTCGGACCAGCCATTTCCATTTACATGAAAATCCCAGATAGCTCTTACCACACCGGCCCAGTCCGAGGAAGAATTCGTTCCTGCGGAATGGTGAATGATTAAGTGAGTAACATAGGTGAATGAAGGATTGGGGTGCGGGTGGCAGGTCCCATCCGGGCACCATTCTGCTCTGGTTTGAATATCCGGAATCGGGCATGGGCAGGAACGGTCCGAAATCTCCAGCTCATTCGTATCACTGGTGTGTACTTCATCAGTATGCCCAGGATTAAAGAAATGGCAGTTTAACGAATTATAATTGACCGGTGAGGATAATTGAAACCATAAGGCACCGGTTTCCTCAAATCCCAATTCACTGATCCAGCTATCATCTTCAAAGTCCATGTGTGGATCTGGCCGCATTGGGATCCAGTTGTCCCAGGTTTCTCCGTCCTGAGAAAAGCGAATATTAATACCTTCTACCTGTTGAGAAGATTTAACGAAGTAGGATAAAAAGGGGCCGCTCTGTGTAAGGGGGATGGCTAATATTTCTGATTCAAAATGGTTATTTACCGGGGTGAGTTCAAGGTTTACAACATCTCTTATTGTGTTGTTTTGGGCTAATAGTGCGACAAATGCAAAAAGCAATAAGGTAGAAAGGGCGATTTTTTTCATGAATGTATAATTATGTGAATGACTAATCTACAATGATACGATGAAACAATGAAACATTGATAGAATGATTTAAGGAAAAAATGGAGTGTAGCGACATCCCGAGCCTGAAGGAAACGAAAGGCGTGCACATAGTGCCGGGAGGAAAAGGAGAATAAGGAAAGGCAGGAATGCTTGAATGAGAGAATGCAGGAATGTTTTTTGTTCAAATTGTTTTTTTGAGCGTAACCGTTTAATAACTAATAACTAATAACTAATGGCTGTTGGCTGTTGGCTGTGGACTGAAGACTGCTGACTGCCGACTAAAAATTGGCATTTATCCTCCAAAATCATTAAATTACATCATATCCGCTAATTATATAATTAATGTTGAACGCCTGAGTTGATCCTGTGATTTTTTATTGGCAAAGACATTAATTTACGATGATCGACAAGCTTCCTGAAAAGGTCTTCTCGGAAACGGTACAAACTATTCTTGCTCAATTAAAAACTTCTGTTGAGCAGGGATTGAGTGATACGGATGCTCAGGCACGGCTTAAGGTTTTTGGGGAGAACCAATTGGAAAAACAACGCCCCAAATCAGCTATTCTCATTTTCATTGAACAATTTCTGGATCCGGTTATTTACGTGCTCATTGCCGCTACGGTACTCGGTTTTGTTTTTGGGGAAGTGGTAGAAGGAATAGCCGTTGTTGTGGTTATTTTGATAACTGTTTTTATTGGATTTTTCATGGAGCTCCAGGCCAGAAGGTCAATGGAAGCTTTGCGGGAAATGACACGCGGGGAGTCTTATGTTTTGCGAGATGGGAAAGAAATCCTCATTGAGGACAGCTGTATTGTGCCGGGAGACATTCTGTTATTGGCCAGTGGGGAATTCATACCTGCGGACGGCAGGATCATTGAACATGAAAGTCTTGCCGTTAAGGAATCAGCTTTGACCGGAGAAAGTTTTCAAATCAATAAGTCTAACAAACCATTACCGGAAGGAACCGCTCTTGCTGATCGGACCAATATGGTTTTCTGTGGAACTATGGTGACCCGTGGTACCGCAAAAGTGGTGGTAACTGCAACAGGTGGACAAACAGAACTCGGCACTATCAGCAGAATGACCCGGGAAGCCAAAGACCAGATCACCCCTATTGAAAAGAAATTGAATGTGCTCAGCAAAAAACTCATCTGGCTGACGCTTTTCCTTGCATTCGCCATTGCCGTTGTCGGTTATATCCAGGGGCGTGCATTAGTTCAGATGATTGAGACGGCTTTCGCATTGGCGGTGGCTGCTATACCGGAAGGTTTGCCTATCGTAGCGACTATTGCTCTTGCGAGGGGGATGCTAAAGCTGGCAAAGGACAGGGCGATTATTAAACAATTGAGTTCTGTGGAAACCCTGGGCAATGTGGGCATCATCTGTACCGATAAAACCGGGACCCTCACGGAAAATAAAATGGAAGTTCAGGTAACTGTTTTTGATGGTGAACAATTCAGTGTTCCGGATGCAGGAGAGGAGCAGGATTTTTGGGAACGTTGCCGGTATCATCACTCATTTCAAAAGTTAGTGCAAACGGGTGTTTTATGTAATAATGTAAAGCCTTCCAAAGAGGGTAAAGAGCTTGTGGGGGATCCGGTCGAAGTGGCTCTTGTTGATCTGGCAATGACCGCTGGGTTTGAAGTGGATCATATTCGCCAACAATTCCCCGAAGTGGTTGAAATTCCATTTGATACGACCGTTAAAATGATGGCTACCCTAAACCAGTTACAGGGTAATTATAGGATTTCAGTTAAGGGTGCGTTGGAAAATGTTCTGAATGTCTGTGACCGTGTTTATACATCTGAAGGTATTGTAAAATTGAGAAATCAATCCTATTGGCTGGATAAAGGAAATGACCTGGCAGCAGAAGGATTGCGAACCCTGGCTTTTGCATTCAGGGATGTGGAGCAGGAGCCGGCAGCGGATGGATACTTTGAGAAACTAATATTTTTGGGGTTGATAGGTTTTCTCGACCCTCCAAGAGAAGACGTAAAGGCTGCGATCGATACTTGTCACCAGGCAGGGATAAAGGTGATCATGGTGACCGGTGACCATCCCGAAACGGCCAGGAATATTGCTGAGGCGGTAGGGCTCCTGGATGACCTGGGAGATACCTTGCCAGGCGAGATTGTTATCCGTGGAAATGAAATCGAGGACAGGTCGGAAGCTCAATTATTGAATACTTCTGTTTTTGCCAGGGTGACGCCGGCCCAGAAACTCGCCTTGGTATCCCTGTATCAAAAAAACGGTTATGTGGTTGGCATGACGGGTGATGGTGTAAACGATGCTCCTGCACTTAAAAAGGCTGATATTGGCATTGCCATGGGCATCCGCGGAACGGAAGCAGCTAAGGAAGTGGCAGACGTGATTCTCAGGGATGATCAGTTTTCTTCCATTGAACTGGCCATCCGGCAGGGGCGGATCATTTTTGAAAATATCAGGAAGTTTGTCGTTTATCTCTTATCGAGTAATTTGGCGGAAATCATATCAGTAGCAGTGGCTTCTCTGGTGAGTTTGCCTTTGCCTTTGTTGCCCATTCAAATTTTGTATTTAAATCTTATTACTGATGTTTTCCCCGCGTTATCTCTGGCTATGGGAGATGGAGAAAAACACATCATGAATATGGATCCACGCCCACCAGATGAGCCAATCATGCCCAGGAAATTATGGGTGACCACCTTTGTTTATGGCCTGGCAATAACAGCAGGAGTTTTGGGCGTAAGTACCTTTGCTCATTGGTATTTGAAGGCTGGCCCTGAGGTGGTGAATAATATGGCATTTTATACGCTTGTTTTAGCCCAATTACTGAATGTATTCAATTTACCGAAACGGAACGTTTCCTTTTTTAATAATGAAATTACCCGTAATCGCTGGGTATGGGGAGCCATTGTTTTATGCATATTGTTAACAGTGCTGGGATATGTGGTGGGCCCAATGCGGGAGGTACTGTCGTTGGTGCCCTTGTCTTGGGGACAGCTGGGTTGGGTAGTGGTCTTTTCTTTTGTTTCACTTTTGATAGCCCAGGTGATCAAGCGGCTTGGTGGAACGGTTTGAGGTGGGCCACGAATACACGAATTAAAGAATAACTATACCCCGCTGGCGGGGTCGATTTTAAATTGAAAAAGTATTCATTTTTCAATTTAAAATTGGGGGTGGAACTTATCCGGAGCAAATCCACCCCCAAATTTGACTGTAGAAGCTTTCGTAATGCAAAAGAATGGAGTCAAATTTGACCCCGCCAGCGGGGTACAGTTATTCTACAACAAAAAACAGGCCCGCCGAAACCAGTTCGGCGGGCCCGTTAGGCGGAAAGCAATCCCTTATTTCAACAAGGTAATACTTCCCTTCTGTATAAGTTCTTCCCCTCCCGGACAAATAACGCGGAGGTAGTAGCCGAATACATCTGGTGGCAATTCTTCGCCATTATGCGTTCCGTTCCAGGTGAAATACGGATCCTGTGAGCGAACGATTTCTTCACCCCAGCGATTATAAATCATGATCTCGAGCTCAATTTCATCTTTAAAGAAACATCTGAGTTCGAGGATATCATTCACTCCATCATTGTTAGGCGTAAAGGCCGTTGGAAGGAAGACGAAATTCTCATCGCATATCTTGGCGATTACATAAACTTCTGTTTCAATGACTTCTTCACAACCCAATAAGGATGCAAATGCTGTGTAAACATTTGTGCCTGTATCCAGAGGAGTTGCAGTGATGACAGGACCAAATTCAGGATCAATTGTTCCTGAATCCCATTCCCAATCAAATTCACAATCCGTACATCCACTTACGGTGATCACTGATGAATCATCCAGAAGTATAGTATCCGGAACAGCTTCAATACTCAGTGAATCGATCAGACTGATCATGGTAATGTTGGTACATTCTGTTTCTACACACCCATATTCATTCGTGAGTTCAACACAGAATGGATTCAATGTGCCCGTCAGTGTTCCAATGGCAACAGAATCAACATCAGTTACTTCAACAAGGCCAGATGGCGACCAGTTATAACTGACAATTTCTTCCGGACCATAATTCACTGCTGTCAGGGTTTCGGTTTCAACCGTTTCGCAAATGATCAGTTCCTGCGGCAGTAATTCTGCCTGGATCGGATAAGCATCCACCTGAACAGAATCCACTTCAGAACAGCCAAATTCATCTGTGGCGATAACATAGTAGATTTCGGTTCCTGCCGGATTCACAATAACAGATTCTCCGTCACCAATAGGTGTATTATCAATGTCGAACCAATCATAGTTCGGATCCGCTACGTCACTACTGACGAAGAGTTCTAAAGGATTGAAGTTACATACGATCGTATCCTGTGCGATCACCGGATTGATCTCCGGATGAGCAATGATGGTCACAGGAACTTCCAGATAACACATGCCGATCGGGTCAACAATGGTCACCACACAATTGATGGTGTCATTGGTATTGACGATTGGATTAGTTGGAGTTCCCAAAATTAAATCATCACAATCCCAGGTATATTCAAGTCCCGGATCTCCGCTAAAGAATGGCACATCTACATTTGGACAGACATAAATGATGCTGTCCGGAATACCTACATCAAGCGTATTCACTTGTACGATCACCACGCTGGTATCCATACATCCTGTAATGGTATCAGTGGCGATGGCGGTATAAGTATTGGTGCCTTCCATCGGCAGAACTTCAATTGGAGATTCAAAATCAAACGGTGTGTCAGGTAATGGAGTACCTTCAAACCATTCAATAATCGTAGTATTCAGATCCGTTTCTGCAGTCAAAATTACCGGAACGATTTCACAAAGTGTAGTGTCTCCATCAGTCTCCAGATTGAGAGATGGATTTCTGACTACGAGAACAGAGTCTTTTTCAGAACATCCAAATTCATCTGTGATCATCAAATAATAATACTGCGTGGAATCAGGACTAACTACAACATTCGGATTCGTGCTGATGATGCTATCCATTGCAGAATCGTTGAACCAGACATAGTCAGCCGGAGAAACATCAGCACTTCCCACCAATTCTACACTCTCAAATTCACAGAGTGCCACTTCAGGCGGTGTAATTACCGGATTGATCTCCGGATAAGCTATGATCATCACCGGAGCCTCCAGGTAACAAAGACCTGCAGGATCTTCAACCGTAACAATACAGGTAATCGTATCATTGGTATTGACAACCGGGTTGTATGGATCTGAAACATCGATCACATCATCACAAACCCAGGTGTAAATAAGGTCAGGATTTCCGTTGAAGAAATTGACATCCACATTTGGACATACATAAATCACCGGATCAGGAACCCCGATTTCGATTGGATTGACCTGAACGGTAACGTATGCAGTATCCATGCATCCTGTGAATTTATCCGTTGCTATTGCAGTGTAAATATTGGTACCTTCAACCGGGGTAACCCATGCAGTATCTCCAATGGAAATTGGATTCTCCGTAATATCAATAAACCATTCAATATCTGCAATTTCAGTGGTGGTTGCCCAAACAGGAACTGTAGATACTATACAAAGGGTGGTGTCTCCAAAAGCTTCCATGTTCAGGGAAGGATAACGGAGTACATAAACAGAGTCTTCCTCCACACAACCAAATTCATCCGTTGCGGTAACCCAGAAATGTTGTGAAGTATCCGGGTCGACGATAATGGTGTCACCCATGCCAATGGAATCAGTCAAAGCTGCATCGCTGTACCATACAAAGTCTGCATCAATTCCACTTGTGGTAGTGACCGTCAGTTCCGCCTGATCCAGTTCACAAACAAATGCTGTATCCGGTGCAGCTACCGGTAATATTAATGGATATGGAATAACTGTAACCGTTGTTTCCAGATAACACATACCCACCGGATCTTCAATAGTCACGAAATAGGTTATGGTATCTGTAGTGGTCACAATCGGATCCCACGGCGGATCAAATTCAATGTTGGCATCCGGAATCCAGTCATAGATCACACCTTCATAACCCGCAGGGTTGATATGCGTTGGAACGCCGGAGCAAACATAAACGATGGAATCGGGTATACCTTCTTCCAAAACGTTTACCTGAACGGTAGCCATCGTTGTATCCAGACATCCGGTAATTACATCTTCGGCAATGACAATGTAATTATTGGTACCTTCTACAGGAGTCACATTAATCGTATCACCAGAAGCGAATGGGGTGTCGGAACCTTCTTCATACCAATCGAAGGTTACCTCTACATCTGAAGTGGCCCAAAGTGGAACTGTTGATATTTCACAAAGGGTCGTATCTCCAAAGGCTTCCAGGTTGAGCGAAGGATAACGGGTTACAAAAGCCGAATCTTTTTCAGAGCAACCAAATTCATCCATAGCCATGACGTAGTAATACTGAGGGTTTGCCGGATTGACAACAACCGTGTCTCCAGTTCCAACAACGTTGTTCATTTCGGCATCACTAAACCAGGTATAATCTGCCGCAACTGTACTGGTTACCGTCAGGGTGGCTGACGCCAGTTCGCAAATAAATGCTGTGTCAGGTTGAGCAACCGGTTCAATAGCAGGATATGGAATCACCGTTACATCCCGTATGAGGAAACATTCCCCCACCGGATCTGTAATGGTTACCGTAATGAATAACGTATCACTTGTAGTAGCTATCGGATTCCAGGGTTCAGTAAGGTCAAGTCCGGTATCAGGAACCCATTCGTAAGTCAACCCCGAATCGCCTTCAGGGTTGATCTCTGTTGGAACGTCAATACATACATAAACTATAGAATCAGGAATGCCAATTTCAAGTACATTTACTTCTACAACAACATCACTGGTATCTGTACATCCGGTAATCGGATCGGTTGCGATGGCTGTATATGTATTAATTCCTTCGTCAGGTGTTACATCAATAGGAGAGCCGGTTCCGATTTCATCAAGACCGTCATACCAGACGATGTTCGCATCAATTGCCGTAGTTGCGGTAATCGGAATGGTAGAAATCTCACACATAGTGGTATCTCCGTCTGTTGCAAGTTCCAATAGTGGATATACGACCACAACTACATCTTCTGTAGTTTCACAGGTGATAGCCTGACTGTTGTCAAAAATGGTAGCCGTGTAGTTATAAGTTCCCGGAACATTGCTCGTAAAGATCGGATTAGCAACGTCCGTCTCATTAAGATTATCCCCAGGGCTCCACATATAAGAATAACTCGGTTCCCCATCCGGATTCAAACCGGTTGGCGTATTCGGACAGACGAAAACCGTGTCAGGTATTTCATAATCAAATGGCACAACGCATATTTCCGTCATGACCGTTTCTTCGCAATCATTCTGATTGGTGATCAGGCAGGTAAAGACTACACAGCCCTCTGGCACATTGACCGTAACGGTCGCTTCGTTCGCAGGTCCTACAATATTCTCCAATGGTGACCACTGGAAGGTCAGATCATCATCAGGATCGATATTGGTAATAGTGATCGTCGTATCAACACCGGAACAGGCCGTAATATCGTCAGGAATATCAGCAACGTCCACACCATTATCGGTTACCACAATGGTGTCAGAATCCATACAGCCGTATTGATCGGTGGCCACAACGATGATAGTGTCGGTTGTAAATGGATTGACGGTTACGGAAAGTTCTTCCCCAATTGGGCCGTCAATAACGCTGAACCATTCCACATCAATATCCACATCGGCCATGGCGGTTAAGGTGACATTTTCACCACAGGTAATAATGTCATCGCCAAGGTCCACATTGATATCTGCAGGAACAAAGACCGTCACTTGATCTGTGTAGAAACAGGTGTCCGAACCTTCTTTATAAACCTCCACCGTGTAAACAGTAGTTTCCGTTGGGAAAGCCATTGGATTAGCGGAAGTTGGATCGTCGAGGGTCTCAACCGGCGTCCAGCTGTAAGTCTGGTCGAGGGCACCACCTGGGTTAAGTTCCGTTGTGTCACCTTTACACATGATTATGGTATCTGCCAAAGCGAGATCTACCAATTGGATATCGATGGTTTCTGTGACAGAGGCCATACAACCGTTGGAAGTGGTGATGGTTAAGGTCACATCAACCGCTCCATCATTGTAAAATACCGTAACAGGATTCTGCTCGATTGAACCAAATGGTTCCCATTGCCAGTTTTCTATCTCAAAGACACTTTCCGATAAATCGAAAAAGGCCACTACCGCACTATCCGGGCTACATTCTACAATGTCGTAGTCGAATGCCGCAGTAACTTCAGGATTTACAGTAATAACAGTATCCATTACAGGTACAACACAATCAGCCAGCGGCACCACGGAAAGCGTAACTTCGAATTCTCCGGCCATTCCATAATTGTAGGTCGGACTCTCTTCGTAATTGAGCGGGCTGCCATCACCAAAGTCCCATACGTAATTGAAGGCATTTGTGCTGGTGTTGGTAAATTCAACGGTTGAACCATCACATTGCACCTCATAGGTGAAACTCAAATTGATGTTATCATCGTAAACGGTCGTAAATACAGAATCCTGGTAAATACAACCGAACTGGTTTTCAACCGTAACATACAGTGTTTGATTACCAATTGTTTCAATTACATCCGGAGATGAACTGGTTTCCGTACCAGGAACAAAAGCATCGACTGGTGTCCAGGTGTAAGTCAGCGTGTTGTTAAGATCGAGATTGGTGATGCTTACATCCAGTTCGTCACCCAGACAAACAGCAACAGTATCCGGAATACTTACATCCACAGGATCGAATCGAACCAGGATATTTTCTTCTTCAAAACAACCGTATTGGTCTACCGCTCTTACGGTGATATTGTGAACACCTGTAATGGTGAAATCATAAGTATCTCCGGTAGCGAGGGTGTTGCCCATATCGTCCAGCCAGGTAATGTCTGCATCCACATCGGTGGTGGCGGTGAGCATTGCCTGGTCGGTACAAAGTACGCCGTCCCCATCTACCTCGAGATTGAGCGCCGGTGTAACGAAGACTACGACTTCTTCTACAAAATCACAAGTGTCTACACCTATGTTGCTGACCAGAACAGAGTAGGTAGTGGTCTCATTCGGGAAGAAGGTTGGTGATGGTGAGGTAATGTCATCAATGCCGTCTTCCGGTGACCATTCGTAAAGATAATCCGGATTTCCGCCCGGTAAAATTTGGGCACTTCCACCGTTACATACGATGAGGGTGTCAGGAAACTGATCTTCGTTTTCAACTATAGTGATCTCAATATTTTGCTGTGTACTGGAGCTTACACATCCGTCGTCTGTGGTTACGGTGAGTGTAACATCTACAGTCTGACTACCAAAGAAAGTATAAGTTGGGTTTGGACCTGTCATGGCCAGACCTCCCGGTGGAGTGATTTCCCATTCCCAGGTGGAAATCGGGCTCAGAGTGGTATTGATGGATAGGTCTTCAAATGAAACCACAACGCTGTCTTCGGAACAGGTTTCGCTCAGGTATTTAACACCAAAGTCAGCAGTCAATTCCGTCTCTAGAATTGTGATGTCCATGGTGATGGTATCAGTACATAATTCTGTGTCGGCCACCATGAGGGTAACCGTGTAGGTGCCGATGTCTGTATAGGTATGGACGGGATGCTGTTCAGTTGAGGTGTTATCTCCACCTGAAGCGGGATCTCCAAAGTCCCAGACAAAGGCCGTTTGATCGACATTCAAACTTGAATTCGTAAAAGTAATCGTTCTGCCATCACATTCGAGGAATGTGCTGAAGTTCAGGACAGGCAGATCTACCGCAGTTAGTTGAACTTGCCGGATGATCTCACAGGCATTACTTCCTGGAGTAATGGTTACTGAAAATAACTGATCGCCGGTAACATTCAGCACAGTTGGGTTAGGATCAGTTGCATTGTTCAATAATCCGGCCGGTTCCCAGATGTAATCATATCCAAGGTAGGCCGGTGAATTTGGGTTCAGAGAAGGAGAATCACCAATACAGGCTTCGATATCCGGTAATATGGCATCCCCGGGATTGATGGTATCCGTTTCGAAGGTTTGTGTAAGAGATTGGACACAACCGTTTTGTGAGGTGACGGTAAAATTAATTATACCGTTATCAATACCCAGCGGAACCAAAAAGTTTGGATTTTGAACTGTAGAAGTCAAGGTGTCGGGAGGGCCACTTCCATAGATGACTTCCCAATTCCAGGCTACAGTGGGTGATATGGTATCCACCGATTCATCAAATAACTCCAGACTGGCTACGTTGTCACATTCAAAAACATCTACATTGTAACTCGCATTGAGAGAGTTAAATTGCAAATATATTTCGTGATAAAAGGTATCCGCACAAATACTGTTGGGCTCTGCGATGAGCTCAATAATATAGGTGCCCGTATCCGGGAAGGTCCAGTCAAAAATAAGTTCGTCCGTCATTGAAGTCATGGCAGGATCGCAATTCGGCCAGTCAAAACACCATTCGTAAGCTGTTGAGAAAGTACTTTGATTTTCAATGGTCACAACCAAGTCTTCGCACTGTGCTTCAGGTGCCAATAGGGCAGCGGCTTTTTCGCCACAGATTACAATATTGTATTGAAAATCCCGGTGGGTGACCGATAATAACTCACCGGTTACAGCATCGTATTCTTCCACACATATCCCAACAACGAATTGCCCGGTCAGTCCCGGTGTTGCAGTCAGCACCCCGGTTGCCGGATCAATAGCGAGAGGAACTCCACCTCCAAATTGGGCTCCAAGCATATCGTCCGCGCTAAACCCGGGAGCCCACACAACGGTGTCATATGGTGGAGGGGTTTCCGGCGGAATTGGTTGTGGATCGGATAGGGATCCTCCGGAATTCGGTGTACACAGACTATATACGAGAATATCCCCTTCGACATCTTCTGCCGAATGGTCAAAGACCAGCTCCCGGTCGGCACAAATATATATGGCGGGCCAGAAGTTGAACTTAGGACTATTGTTGCATTGGAGCATTGATTCTTCATTCAGTTGAATTTCAAAAGTAGCTCCTGTTTCCACCGGGTTAATGATATTTTCCAGCGTAATATTTCTACAGCACCTTTGGTAAGAAAGTGTGTAACCGCCGGGAATGAAAGGCAGTGTCACAACCGCCCGGTAAGTGGTGGTATGTACACAGACCTCAGCCTCAATAACAAGACACGGATCTGTGATGATGGTCGTCAAGGTGTCATCATCCATCAGGGCGATGGGTATACTTTCCACCAGAACATTGAATTGGTTGTAAATACCGACATAGGCCGGATCATCAAATGGGGCCTGGGCATCACCGTTGAAGCAATCCCGGTAAACGCTCAGGACGATCTCGTATTGATCTCCTCCCAGGCAGTTGTATCCGATCTCACCACCGACAATGTGGGTTGCCGAAAGGTTGGTAGCTGGTATGATGAAAACAGCCAGCAACAACAGCTGTAATAAATACCTTGACATGACTTTATTTTTGAGTTTTTTCACCTTGTTCTTTTTTTATGTTCGTTTTTGGCCAAAGCCTGAAAACTTTTCTTTGTCTGAAACCTGATTACCTGTTTTCAACTTCCACAATTTCCACCCTTCGCTCGATCGAAGCCACAACGCTGTAAACCGATCCTTTGGTGTCAGTAACCTTATCACTAATCTGTTTCGAAGCAACACTTTCACCAAAAGCATTTTCGCGAATGATCAAACGGCCACCATTCAGATACTGGACGAGTTTTCCTTCCTCGTAGCCTTCGAAATAGTTACGGACACAATCAATCCGTCGTTTACTCAAAATCTCGTTATAGAGATCACTGGCCAATGGACTGGCATAACCTTTAAGGTTGATGGTATAGGAACCTCCATTCTCCAGAAGAACCAATAATTCCTTAGTGAATTCTTCCAGGTCGTAACGAGCTCTTTTAACCTCTACGTCGAAAAACTGGCGGTACTGCCTTCCAATAATGAATCGCTCATTTTGAGATAATCCTTCTGTGAATTTGGTGACGAATTCATCCTTTTTGGCGTAATAGGCTTCGTTGGTTTCGATATAATTCCTTTCCGTTTTTGTTCTGCCGGATCTCGGATCAGGATAGTCATTGTCAAAGTACAGGGTCAACGGCAGGAAGTCATCCAGTGAAGTACGTCTCAGGTACAATTCAATGGTGATCTTACCTTTGGCTTTTTTCACGATCTCCGGATCAAATTCAATGGCCTGGGTAATTGGATCGTATCCCAGTCGCTCCACATTGATCTGGTATTTTTTGCCAAGGTCTAGCGGCATGAGGAAATCGTTGCCGTCAGGGTTGGTCTTTTTGGTGGCCAGTTCAAGGGTTCCATTGGGCATGATCTCCAGTAATTCGATGGTCACGCCGTTGAGCGGATCCTTGGTTCTGTCGTCAAACGTGAGAATCTCCAGCACCTGGCCGAGATACAGATTTTTTTCAATCTCAAGAGCCGTAGCCAGTTCCGGATCTGCAAGGTCGATGGTTTCCACAGCTGTAGGGAATCCATCCTTGGATCCTTTAATGACATATTTCTTGCCACGTTTGAGTGAGAAATTAAAATCATTGCCATCATCATTGGTGGAAGAGTCAAAAAGCACCTCCTCGCCAGAAGCAGTAATTTCATAGATCTCTACTTTAACGCCATTAAGGGCAGTTGAGTCGATGTTCTCAAAGGTGAAAACATTCAGCTCGATGCCCGGAGACATATTCAGCCGCTTTTCGATCTTGGTCTCATTTTGTAGAGCCGGGTCGGTCAGGTCGATGGTTTCAATAGCGGAAGAGAATCCGTCTTTCGTTCCCTTGATTTTGTATTTGCGGCCTGGCAACAAACCAAAGTTAAAATCATTACCTCCCAAATTGGAGATGGAATCCACCAGAACCTCATCTCCGTTTTCCTGGATTTCATACAATTCCACTTTGGCACCTATCAGTTCTGAATCATCCAACTCATTGAAGGTGAGCGCCAACAGATCAATAGTGAGTTTTTGGTTGAATGTATAAATGTCGTAACAGCAGGCTTCTCTGGTCTCGTCCCAGAAGATTGCTGCGGTATCCGGACGATTCGAGGACAGGAAGGCTTTTCCGGTCTCGTCGTTCAAAACGTAATACAAATCATCGAATCCGCCATTGGTAGGAGATCCCAGATGGTCGGGCTCTCTCCAGATGTCGGCAGTTTTTTGTACCCTGTAAATATCCAGTCCTCCAAGGGTTTGATAACCGTCGGAGCTGAAATACAATGTTTGGGTTGGTCTGTGGAAAAATGGAGTGACTTCCTCCCCTTCAGTGTTGATCTCCTGAAGGTTTCTGGGAATGGCCAGGTTGCCGTCCAGCATAATTCTGCTGGTCCAGATGTCCATCCCACCTTTTCCACCAGGTCTGTCAGTCACAAAATACAAGGTTTCATTCTCACCGTTTCTGTCATAACCTACGTTTGGATGTGTAGTGGTAAAACCTGGAGCATTGATAGGTAGTTTCACCCCAGGACTCCACAGTCCGGATGCACTTACAGAACTGGTAAAGATATCACATTTGATATCTGCCGTAGTAACGTAATCACAAACGGTATAATAAACCCGGGTAAAATCTTTGTTGAAGGCGGTATGGGCAACGATTTTTCCTTTCGTGTTCACGCTCTCAGGAAGAGGTACTCCTTCCATCTGGAAAACTGATTGAAGGATCTTGCCGTACTCTCTGGGAGGATTGATGGTGTCTTTGTAGTTGACAAACCGCAATGAGGAATAGTACATGGTATCCCCTTTGAAAGCAGTACCAAAATCAGCATATTCGGAATTGATGAGTCCCTTCATGTTGCGCACTTCAATATTTGAAGGAGTTTCCACAACTGTTTTCGCCCAGTTGCTGTCCTCAATACTCTTGAGGGCATCGTCGAGGTATTGTTGTTCTGCGGCCGGTTGTTCCTGCATGAATTTCTGGAACATACTCATGGCTTCATCATAGCTTCCGAGCCGTTGTTTGACTTTGCCCAGCCAATAGGCTGTGAGCGGATAATCATTGCTTTGTTCACATCCAAGTACTTTCGTATAGGCCATTTCAGCCTTTGTGTAGATGTTGAACTGGCGCGCCGATTCAGCATATTTATACCAGATGTCATACTGTTCAGCATCGTATTCGAGGGCTATGCCGAAATATTTATACGCAGAATAATAATCACTGCGATCAAAAGCTTCGTTCCCTGCCTCAACCCATGCGTCAAGTGTCTGGCTATTGGCCATGGGGAGGATCGAAGCAAAAAGTATTATAAAAAGTAGTAATTTTTTCATTGTATATAACTTAATCTTTTAAAAGGGCTGATGGTGTATTAGATCAGCGGACAAATTTTAAAGATCGGTAATGGTCTTACTTTCCGGAATATATACCGAACGGAGATTTCAGGGCCGCCGCGCTTGGAGGTTGCCACGTTGAAGTCTGAAATGTTGATGTCATAGGTAAATCCGGCCTGCCATCCATTGAAGAAGAATTCAATGCCCGGGATCAAAGCATCACCGAACTGGTTAGCATAGCGGTACCCAAAGTCGAGTTGCAGGGCAAATTGTTTGCCCAGATTCCTGTTGAGGTGGATCTTCAGTCCTGCCAATCCCAGAATTTCGCGATAACTGGTTTGGAACTGGGCGGTGCCATTCAGCACAAAGTCAAAGTTCTTGCCAAGCATCAGGGTTCCCATCATGTAAGGGCTGATGCGCATGGGCAGCGGTTCTTTGGTTGTGCCAATAAAACTCTGATCGGGTCTCAGGAGGTGGAAAACACCCACACCAAAATCGACTTTGGAGCGTTTGTCGAGCCGGTTAACGAGGGCAGTTGATTCAATGTCCTGCAATCTGAAATTGATACCTGCGGCCAGGTCCGGGAAGAAAAGACTTGATTTTGCGAAGTTCTCACCATTATCCAGCCAATCGAAATATTGACCATAAGTAGGGTCGTATTGTTCATTGAAACTGAGGTCAGATTCATCGAAGGATCTTTGACCGATTCTTCCGGTAACACCGGTGGTCATCAGGAAGTGTTCGCTGAAAGTGTAGGTGTAGGAACCACTGAGGTTCAGGTCGATCAGTCGCATTCGGGAAAGGCCTGCCTGGTCGTAGTTGATTTCAATTCCTCCGGAGAAGAAACCTTGTTTAAAGGTTTTTTTGAGGAATTTAGCATCCACAGCTACCGTAAAAGTCTGATAGTTTACCGGAACGCTGGCCCACTGACTTCTGTAATTCCCCATGTACCGGATATCTCCGTTATAGATCCCGGTGAGGCCGGGATTGAGATGGAGGGGTGCGTTGAAGAACTGGGAGTAGTGAAAATCCTGGGCGAATAAGCTGTTCCCGAAAAGGAAGATCAAAACAAAAAACAGGAGCTTCCTTGCTTTTTTGAAAAGTCGGAGCCCTTGGTCGTTACAGTTGGGTCGAAGCCAAGCTTTCATAATTGAGTCAATTAATTGGTATAAACAGCTCGACGGAAACCCTGTGTCGTTCGTACAATCCACATGCAACTTCCATGACTCTTTTAGAAGCATGGTACCGGGGGAATTCGCAGTTTTGCCTTTAAATGAGGCCAAGTACAATTTCTCCTATTTGCATCTTTTTTGTTAAAACAAGCCCATTGGAATCAAAAATGACGTCTGGGTTTCTGTTTTACTGTTTATGTTCGCGAATTATTAATTTAATGTTTGTTGCCTGTATTTCCTAAAATATCCAAGGTCAGAGAACTGGTTTTAAGCGGTAACCTAAACACATGGCTTAAAACGGAAACAATATAAACAATTGTTTTTACCTCTACAATCTTGGTATATGGGCAAAACAGGAATTTTGTTTCAAAAGAAACGAAGTGTTTTAAATGCTTTTTAAGTTTTTTCACATGAACATTTACAACAATGCATCCTCCTGGTCAAACAAAGGGGAATAAAGCATGTAAATACAACTTGGAGATA
Organism: Bacteroidota bacterium; assembly: GCA_008501835.1. Taxonomy (GTDB): domain Bacteria; phylum Bacteroidota; class Bacteroidia; order Chitinophagales; family Saprospiraceae; genus BCD1. Next base: position 3,002 of record QQUB01000314.1, on the reverse strand, counting down.
ATGATCGTATTAACGTAAAATACAAGGGGGATATATTATGGGTGAAAGTTACTGCAAATCGATAAAAAAAACAACTTTCCGGTAAAAAGCCTCCTAATTTTAAATAGTGCCGTTTCCTAAGCTAAACACACCATAGCAAAAATCTGGTTTGGGATTACCTTGAGATAGAGTTATTCTTGTGTCGTGTTGTAAGGACAGTAAGCGAAGTTGCTTGATCACTTTTTCCGGCAGAAGTGTCGGAATTCGGGCCTCTTCGAAAAAAAGTAGAAAAAAAATCAAAAATTTGTAACCTTTTGTAACGATCCTCGTTTAATGCCTTTATATCCCCGATTTATACCGGGTTGAAAAGCATAATCCCTACATCTCGTGCTTTCAAAGAAACGGTATAGATCTCTTACTTCCCGGATTGAAATCAGGGAGGAACGGTAATTTTTTGCATACTTTACTTGCAAAAAAGAAGAAATTGGCATAAATTGCCCCTGAATTGGCAATTAATGTAATATTCCCATATTAATTCCCTAAGAGTAGTTTGACACCTACTCAAATAGTACCTATCAAATTTTTGTTCCTTTTGATTTAGACACACTTGTTTGGAGTGCAGGTTTGTTTGCATGGTTCTCTGCAAATTACTGATGCAAACAGCGGTTTTATGCACCTGGCAGGTGAAGGCGATTTTTACATTTTATCCAACTTCAAAAGGTTTAAACGACGTGAAAAAATTATTATTAACATTAACGGTTTTACTTTCGGCTATGCAGATCGGGCTGCAGGCGAAGGTGATCTACGTGCAGTCAGGGAGCGAAGGGCAAGGTTCTTCCTGGGAAGATGCACTGGGTAACCTTCAGGATGCACTGCTCCTAGCACAGCCGGGTGATCAGATTTGGGTGGCATCAGGTACTTATACGCCTACCGCAGATGATGATCGTACTGTTTCTTTCATCGTTCGCGACAGCATCGAACTCTACGGTGGCTTCAGCGGAGTAGAAGGAACACTCGAAGAGCGCAACTTTGAAAACAATCTCACCATCCTCAGCGGGGAAATTGGTGATGCGGCAACCAACGAAGACAATTCCTACACCATTGTTATGATGACCGGAGTATCCTCAGCTACAATCCTCGATGGCTTTACCATCAGCGACGGAGCAGCCAACGGTTTCAGTGAAGGTGGAGATGTTACTTCAAGCGGTGCCGGTTTGTTTAACGACGGAACCGCCCAGGTTTCTTCGCCAGTAATCAAAAATTGCGTTTTTACTAACAATTATGCTCGAGAAGGTGCTGCGATCTATAACTACGCAGAAGGTGGTGAAAGCCGCCCGTTGATCGCTTCATGCGCATTCATCACTAACCACGCCGATTTTGACGGCGGTGCCATTTATAATAATGGTGACTACGGAGTGTGCAGCCCACGCATCAGTGATTGCGTCTTCATCGAGAATGATTCTTATTATGGAGCAGGAATCCTCAACAAAGCTTCCCGCGGAGAATCCAAGCCAATCATCGAAGAATGTGTGTTTGCTGGAAACGTTTCCGTTGTAAGAGGAAGTGCCATTTACTGCTACAAAGAATCCAAGAGCATTTGCGAAGCAATCCTCAAGTCCTGCCGATTCGAAGAGAATGCTTCCACAGTAAACGACGAGGTAAGCGGAAATGCTACTGAAGAAGTAACGGACGCTACCAAATCTTCCTCTACCATCGTTATCAGACCAACGATCTCTTACGACGAAGATTAAACACATATCCCAAGTCGTTCTAAACCCGTAAGTTGAAAAAGCCGGATGTCATCCAGACATCCGGCTTTTTTTATACTTGTAGCGCAGACTTTAGTCTGCTTTTTAAACAGGTTAAAACCTGTTCTACGGTGGAGCTTGACTTTTATTTTATTTCGCCGTACTTTTGACCATCTAAAGCAAAGAATATTATGTATAACTCATTTTACATTATTAACAGCATAATTATTATCAGATTGCCAGACAATCTGTGAGTTGCTGTATGATGTAAAATAAAAAAGCGCTGACAGATTGTTTCTGTCAGCGCTTTTTTTATGGAATTTGGTTTAGAGATTTGCTTTTAAGATTCTCTTTACTCCAATTCGTTATTAAATAATAGATAACTATCTTTGCGCAGTTTGTAAAATGAGTAATTGTCCATTTGCAGTTTTTTGAGAGAAAAGTACTAAGCTGAATTCATGATTTTTATAAAAAATCGTCAGCCTCAGCCTTTACCTCAACCTTATTCCGCAAAGCAGAAAATTACAAAAAAGACACAAGAATGTACCAGGAATTTAAGAACCTTGACCTACCGAAAATTGATGAGGAAATGTTACGCTTCTGGGAAGAAAATGACATCTTCCACAAGAGTGTAAACCAGCGTGATCCTGAGAATCACTGGGTATTTTACGAAGGCCCGCCATCCGCTAACGGAATGCCGGGTATTCACCACGTCATGGCCCGGACCATCAAGGACCTCTTCTGTCGCTACCGCAGCATGAAGGGACAATATGTAAAGAGAAAAGGTGGCTGGGATACCCACGGGCTGCCTATTGAGCTAAGTGTAGAAAAGGAACTGGGCATTACCAAAGAAGATATCGGCAAAACCATCTCCATCGCGGATTATAATAAAAAGTGTCGCGAGGTGGTAATGCGGTTTAAGGATAAATGGGATGATATTACCCGCAAAATGGGGTACTGGGTTGACCTGGATGATCCGTATATCACCTATAAAAATGATTACATTGAGTCCGTATGGTGGTTGTTGAAGCAACTGTACGATAAGGGACTTTTATATAAAGGTTTTACCATCCAGCCGTACTCTCCGGCTGCCGGTACCGGGTTGAGTTCGCATGAGCTGAATATGCCGGGAGCTTATCAGGATATCAAGGATACTTCGGCCATCGCTCAATTCAAGGTGAAAGGCTCTGAAGATGAATACTTCCTTGCCTGGACAACCACGCCATTGACCTTGCCTTCCAATACTGCTCTGGCTGTTGGTAAGAATATCACCTA
>QQUB01000092.1 GCA_008501835.1 Bacteroidota bacterium | reverse complement strand
GAAGCTGTAGCAATATAGTCGAAATTTTTTCCGTTGACAATGAACAGGTCCCCTCAGCCCAAATATTAAAACAACATGCAAAAATTTCTACCCTATCTACTCCTCTTAATAATGGTTCTGCCGGTGCAGGTGGAAGCGCAAAACTCCCGCCAGAAACTGAGTCAGGCTAAGGAGTTTTTTTACCATGAAAAGTATTCAGAAGCACTGGCAATTCTAAGTAGTTCTAAAAAGCTCTCCAGGCAGGATAAAGAGGCAAGATTATTGATTGCCGTTTGTCAGTTCCAGTTGAATCATTTGGATATTGCTCTGGAGTTGCTGGAAGAGATTACCGGAGAAAAGAAGGAGCCCTATCCGGAATGCTGGCTGTATATGGGAAAGATCTATCATGCCATGCATCAGTTCAATGAAGCGGCTGATTATTACAAACTGTATCTGCGTACTATTCGTCCGGATCATCCGCATCGACAGATGGTCCGTGAGGAGATTCGGCGATGTTCCAACGGTATTGATATTCTTTACCGGCAACAGTTAGCTATTGTGGAGAACCTTGGAAATGGCGTCAATACAGCAGGAGATGAATTCGGACCGGTTCCTAGTCGTAATAACAGCAATAAATTGTATTTCTCTTCGGAGAGATTTGGTAATAACGGAGGACCAAGGGATGATCAAAACCGCCCGGATGACCGTTTTGGACATTTTATGAGTGATATGTACAGTTGTGCGGTGACCAACGGTCAATGGGCCGGTACGGAACCTATGCACTATTTGCTCAATAGTCCGCAACATGAAATCCTGCTTGACTTTAATTCAGATGGAACTGTGATGTATTATTTTAAAGGATGGAGCCAACGCACGGGACAGATCGTGGCCGATACCTTTAAAACCATGGAAAACCGCACCCTGAATTCTACTCCCTTTCTGGCTCCTGTAGATGTGGCTAACGGAGATAAAGAATTATTCCTTTATAACGACACCTTACTCATTTTTTCCAGCCGTCGTCCTGGAGGATTTGGCGGATATGATCTTTACAAAACGGTTTTCCTGAAAGGATACTGGACAGCCCCTGAAAATATGGGGCCGAATATCAATTCGAATTATGATGAAACCACTCCTTTTCTGGCTCCGGATGGCAAAGCCTTGTACTTTAGTTCCAATGACAGTCGGAAAAGTATTGGTAGAATGGACATTTTTAAAACTGTTTACAACCAGAAAACAGGACAATGGAGTGCACCCTTCAATATGGGCCTTCCATTAAATTCGGCTGGTGACGATACAGGTTTCCGACTCACCCGGGACGGCTTCACCGCCTATTTGTCTTCTTCCCGGAAGGATGGGTTTGGCGAACGGGATATTTATATCGCCTATTTTCAGGAATATTTGCCCGAGGTGGAACCGCCTGTTGTGGCTTATGTTCCACCAGCTCCCAAGGTAAAAGAGTACGAAAAGCCCATTATCATCAGCAAACCAACAGGCTTTGAAGAAGAAGATCCATTTGGTCAAGAAGAACCTGTTACTCCAACAGTTACGAATGCTGCTGACAATTCAGCCTATGGACCGCTTTTCCTTGATGGAAACTCCAGGCTTAGCTATGCCCATAAGAGTAAATTGGAAGGCATAGCAGGAGCCATTTCCCGTGATCCGGCACTTACTGTGGTTGTTTCGGTGTACACCAACAGATCCGGAAAAGTGCCTCAGCGATTATTCAGGGCCATCAATTATGCAGAAGAAGCTGCAGATTTTCTGCAGGATCGGGGCGTTTCTGCCAAAAATATCTTCATGAGGGCCCTGGATGGTAGTAAAACCGGCCAGACGGATCCTTATGTTATGGAGTTTGCTTTTTCAGGAATGGAAGGCATGACTTCAAGAGGAGAGCTTCCGGTAATTGGAAAGGATCAGAGATCTGCAACCTCAACAATGGTCACTTCGAAAGGGCTCTTTTACAAAGTGCAGATCTCTTCAGCGACCAAGATGTTGAACCGACCTGTACTGGACCAACAGCCGTATCCGATGATCGAAAAACTTCCGGACTTTGCTTATTACCGTTACACTGTGGGAGCTTTTGAAAGGTTTGAAGATGCCAAAGCCTTTGCTTTAAAAATGCAAAGACTTGGACAGAAAGGAGCCTATGTCGTTCCATTTATTCATGGCAAACGAGCTGATAAAAATGAGGCTAAAAGTAACGTTCGGGAATTTCCGGATTTGAATAATTATCTGAGGGGGTAGTTGGTTACTGGTTTCAAGTTACTGGCTGTTCGTTTTGGTATTCGGACGTTTCAAAAATATAGGTATTAACTTCAATGTGAAAGTTCGTTTTATATCACCGGATTATACCGACTTTCGCTGATATAGTCCATAATTTCCAAATAGATCTGCGTTCTTCTGCGATATCTGCGAGACACTAATCAAGGAAATTGCCTCATCTAAATGACGCTTATCAGGTTGTGATACATGTTCATCCATGCAATAAGGAATTATATCTATCCGTAACAAGGAACCTGCAACCAGTAACCATATTTCATTATATTTGCATCCACAATCAGCACAGCATGAAGCGTAGGATTCAGTTTTTCCGGGAGAGTATCAAGAATATGAAAACAACGGGTTCCGTTACCCATAGTTCAAAGTTTTTATGCCGTGGCATGATCAAACCTGTTGATTTTGAGAATGCTACATTAATCGTTGAGCTCGGTGCCGGGGACGGGGTCATTACCAAGCATATCCTCAAAAAAATGCGCCCGGATGCCAAGTTGCTGGTTTTTGAAGTGAACCAGAAATTCTGCCAAAAGGTGCGGGAGAAAATTGATGATGACCGCATGATCCTCATTGAAGATTCTGCCGAACACCTTCCGGATCATCTCAAAAAACTTGGCCTTCCCAAAGTAGAATTCATTGTTTCAGCCATCCCCTTTGTAGCTTTGTCCAAAGAAATTACCTACAAGATCCTGGATGTTTGTAAAGACAATCTCGTCAAAGGTGGCCTATATATCCAGATGCACTATTCCCTGGTTTTAAAGAAGACTTATGAAAGAATCTTTGGTAATGTGAAGATCGACTTTATTCCTGTGAATGTCCCGCCGGCATTTGTATTGGTGAGCAGGAAGGAGTAAAATTGCCTTTCGGTTGACAATTCTCTTCATTTCTTTAGTGGTTACGGCACAGTTGTAATGCCTTTTTGATCTTTTTCCTTAACTTAATGTTTTCAAGTTTGGATAAAACTAGTATTGGAAAAAGCTTTACATATGTCACGTCTTTTTACACTTTTCTGTCTGTCTCTTATTTTCAATATCACAATTATGGCACAAGACCGCTTAACCGGGCATCCTTTCGCTACCCGGTCAGAAGTCATTGCACAAAATGGGATGGCCTGCACTTCTCAACCATTGGCGAGTATGGTGGCCATTGATATCCTCAAAGCCGGAGGAAATGCCATTGATGCGGCTATTGCAGCTAATGCAACGCTTGGTTTAATGGAACCTACCGGAAATGGTATTGGCGGGGATTTATATGCGATCGTTTGGGATGCCAAAACCCAAAAGCTTTATGGCTTGAATGCCAGCGGCCGATCACCTAAAAGTTTGACATTGCAATGGTTCAAAGACAATGGTTACGAAAGTATTCCTTCTCATGGACCACTGCCTGTTTCTGTACCTGGTTGTGTGGATGGATGGTTTGAATTGCATGGGAAATTCGGTAGCATGGAAATGGAGCAGGTCCTCGCACCGGCTATTGATTATGCCAGAAAAGGTTTTCCTGTGTCTGAACTGATTTCTTATTACTGGAAACGTTCTGCTCCGTTTTTATCCAAATATCCTGGTTTCAAGGAGATTTTTACCATTGATGGGAGAGGACCCGAAAAAGGAGAAGTTTTCAAGAATCCTTACCTCGCGAATACGCTGGAAAAGATCGCCAAAGGAGGAAGAGATGTTTTCTACAAAGGAGAGATCGCCCGGGTAATTGATCAATACATGAAGGAAAATGACGGGTTCCTGTCCTATGAAGACCTGGCAGCTCATAAATCTGAATGGGTCGAGCCAATGTCAACCAATTACCGAGGATATGATGTGTGGGAATTACCACCTAACGGACAGGGGATTGCTGCCCTTCAAATGCTGAATATTCTCGAACAGTATGATATCGCGGAAATGGGCTTTGGTAGTACGGATTATATTCACGTATTGACAGAAGCCAAAAAACTGGCCTTTGAGGACCGTGCCAAATACTATGCTGATACTGATTTTCACGACCTTGATTACAATGTTCTGATCTCAAAAGAATACGGTAAAGAGAGACAAAAACTCATCAAGGAACGTGCCGCCCGCCGTTATGATGCGGGCAAACTGGAAACGAGTAATACGATCTATCTCACAGTTGCCGATAAATGGGGCAATATGATCTCCCTGATCCAAAGTAATTACCGTGGCATGGGTTCCGGTATGACCCCAACAGGCCTTGGATTTGTGTTACAGGACAGGGGAGAATTATTCACTTTACAGGAAGATCATTACAATGTCTATGAACCTGGAAAACGGCCGTTTCATACCATTATACCGGGGTTTGTGACCAAGGATGGAAAACCGTACCTAAGCTTTGGTGTGATGGGGGGAGCTATGCAGCCCCAGGGGCATACCCAGGTGCTGATCAATATGATCGATTTTGGCATGAATATCCAGGAAGCGGGGGATGCACCTCGGATCAGGCATTCAGGTTCTTCGCAGCCTACTGGTGAATTGATGACCAACGGAGGTACACTTAATCTGGAAAATGGATTTAGTGATCTGGTGCGTCGGGAGTTGATGAAGAAGGGGCATAAACTGGGAAGTTCGGTTGGTGGTTACGGCGGTTACCAGGCCATCATGTGGGATGAGGAAAATAAAGTTTACTACGGTGCTTCCGAGTCAAGAAAGGATGGTTCTGCGATCGGCTATTAAGGCTGGGGAGTGAATATTTTTCCAGAAACTTCTACATTGGATATTGGATATTCGTTCCCGACACTTACGTGTGCGGGATGTCGCAAAGCTCCATCTGCTGTTCTGTCCGTATTTCTCTTATTCGCAGGACTAGCTAATAATATTTAACCGCAAGGGGCGCAAGGAATGCGCAAAGTTCGCAATGACAATTATTTAAAGTTTACTAGCTATGAAAAACCTTTTCTCTTTAACAACCTACCTTTTAGTACTAGTTGCCTGTTTGCTGATTTCCTGTGAACAAAAGCAACCCATTCAACAAACGAAGAAAATTTCAGGTGCCTACGAAGCCTTGAACTTCCTGGGTGATCGCCAGATTTTTCCTTTTGAAAAATTACCCGAACGATCCTATTATGCTGCCTGGGAAGCGATACAGGATATGCCAGAAGCTGTGCCTTCCATGAGAGAGGAGGTGGATCCCTGGGAAACCATGGGCCCTCACAATCGGGGAGGCAGGACGCTGGCGTTAGCCATGAATCCGCAAAATCCGAATACCATATTAGCAGGTTCAGCAAGTGGCGGACTTTGGCGAAGCTATTCGGGCGGCACAGGTGTTGATGCCTGGGAAAGAGTACATATCGATTTTCCAGTTTTGGGAGTCAGTAGCATTACTTATGCTCCCGGAGATTCGATGACCATTTTTATCGGGACAGGAGAAGTTTATAATTATTATGCTGCCGGGACAGGAGCTGCTTTCAGGAATACTCGAGGAAGTTTTGGAATCGGAATCTTAAAATCTACCGATGGTGGAGTGAGTTGGGAAAAAAGTCTCGACTGGACGCTCGATCAAAATCACGGAGTCTGGGCCATCAGGATTGCTCCCTCCAACCCGGAGATTATTTATGCGGCAACAACCGAAGGTGTTTATAGATCAACTGATGGGGGAGATAGC
>QQUB01000081.1 GCA_008501835.1 Bacteroidota bacterium | reverse complement strand
CAACAAGGGCCTTTGCCAGTTCAAGTTGAACTCCCGGCAAACCAATATCTGTTCGACAGGCAGCTTCACCGCTCATATTCCCCGCTTCCCCAATAGCCAACACCACCACATCTGAAGATTTGGCCAATTGAAGAGCCTCTTCAAATCCTGAACGGTCCTCTCCATTGATTTCACAACCTTTAGCATAACCAATGTCAACGGAAGACTGGGCTTTCAACCCAGTTAATACTGTCACACAATCATTGGCATTTCCTGCCGCGTGCCATGAACCCAACATATCATATTGAGAATCTGCCAAAGGTCCAATCAGGGCAATTTTGCTTGAAGTATTCAACGGAAGAGCCTTTCCTTCATTTTTAAGCAAGACAATGGATTTCCTGGAAATATCCCGGGCAAAATCCTGATGTTCTTGCGACAATAAGGTTTCCTGCTGCCTGGAAGGATTGCAATACCTATAAGGATCATCAAACAAACCGAGTTCTTCCTTAATTTTCAAAACACGTCTAACTCCCTGATCGATCTGTGCAATGGTTACTTTTCCCTCTTTGAGAGACTGAGCCAGGTGATCATAAAAAACAGCCCCCTGCATATCCATATCTACCCCTGCCCGCAAAGCCAGCTCCCCGGCTTCTTTCAGGTCCGCAACATTGCCATGATCTACCATTTCATTAATGGAGGTGTAATCTGTTACCACAAAACCATCAAACCCCCATTCTGTGCGGAGAATATCCGTCAGCAATTTTTTATTACCGGTCGCGGGTACACCATCCAGTTCATTGAAGGATGTCATGAAGGTTCTAACTCCCGCTTCTTTGGCCACTTTAAAAGGTGGCAAGTATATTTCCCGCAGGACTCTTTCTGAAATATCAACTGTATGATAATCTCTTCCGGCCTGAGCGGCGCCATAGGCAGCATAATGCTTGGCACAGGCGGCGATGGTATTACCAGCCTGCAGATCTGATCCCTGAAAACCATGAACCCTGGCCTCGGAGATCAGGTTGGAAAGGTAGACATCCTCCCCTGCCCCTTCAGAGATCCTACCCCAACGTGGATCCCTTGCAATATCAACCATTGGAGCAAAGGTCCAGTGTAATCCAGCCGAAGAAGCTTCTTCTGCAGCAATCCGGGCAGACTTTTCAATGGCTTCAAGGTCCCAACTGGCTGCTTCTCCCAATGATATTGGAAAGATCGTCTTATATCCGTGGATTACATCATAACCAAATAATAGCGGAATGCCCAGACGGGTCTCCTCTACGGCCATTTTTTGTAATTCACAAGTATAATCAGCAGTATGTGCATTAAAGATGGAACCGACCCGGCCGGATATGATATCCGATTTATAATTGTCCCGCATCGTCGGCCCTGTCACATCCCAATCACTGGTAAATAAGGTCAACTGACCGATTTTTTCTTCTACGGTCATCAAATTAAGCAGAGAATCTACACGACTGACCTTATCTTCCTTTGATACAACAGAATTATTGACTTTACAACCCAACAGGAAAGACAAAAGAATAACCAGGAGTACATTTGGTAAAAGTAAGTTTGATTTTTTAAACATAATTGTTTGCATTTTATTCGATATTTTCAAGCCATCCTCCGGAGAAACCGGCCTTTTTTAAACCTTGAATGATATAGGGATTTTTACTCATAACCTCCCAAACCAGTCCGGTTTTGTAATTCTCGATTTGTATTAAAATAGGTCCTTGATCAATGCCAAGATAGTCATCATCAAACCAGCCTTTTTCGCCGGTTTGAGCGTCTTCCCAGGTCAAATTAAAAGCATCTTTGAAGCCATATTCGCCGACCAGGTCTTTGTTATAAGTTTCCCACATATATTGAAGGGCAGGCAGGCAAATTTCAGGAGCGAAAGGAACTGAACCTCCTGCAGCCGTTGGAGCAATCGTTCCATCATCTCTGGTATACACAGAAGAGGCTCCCCGGGCAGAATATCCGTGAAAGGTCCAGTTTTTTCCATCTATTTCCATTTCTTTATACCCCGGACCATCACAGGCAGTCAACCCCCAGCAGTTTTCTGAATATCCGACAGCATTTTCAGGATTTTCCAGACAATAATTCCTATTGGCGATGGTGGCCCTTCTGGAATTTTCAAAATAATCGATACCTTTTCCTCTCATGTATTCATCTTGTATACCCCTGAAATCTATATACATATGGGAATAATGGTGGGTAAAAAGCGGAGAATAATTGACAAAATCCTGGTCTTGATAGGTTTCCCAGGGGTATGTTTTTGTCCAGTTTTGCCAAACACCAGGTTCAATCGCATGTGTTGGTGAACCTAAAGCCAGAATATAAAGGATCATCGCTTCGGAATAACCTTTGTAGGTATGTATAATCTTACCTTTTTCCGGCCTCCACCCCATTGACATGGTGCCTTCATCCGCCATCATCCAATCCCACTCGACTCTACGGTAAAGATCATCTGCCAATTGACGAATAGAATTTTCAGTTTCATTTTCCCCGTCAAAATAGGATTGTACACTCAAAACTCCAGCCATGAGCAAACCGGTGTCTATGGACGACAATTCAACATCCTTAAACCTGGTGGCATTTTCATAGGTCAGGAAGTGATAAAAGAATCCTTTATAACCTCCCGTTCCGCTCATTTCATCTCCTTGTGGAAGATTATAAAGCACCTTTAAAGTATTTAATACTCTTTCAGCCGCCTCCGCCCGGGTTACATATCCTTTTTCCACACCAACGATATAGGCCGTCAGGCCAAATCCGGTGGCTGCAATACTTGTGAAGGTTCTTTTGGGATAACGGTCCGGGATTTGAAAATTATTGATATCCGCCAGTTCCCAGAAATAATTAAATGTCCTGTGCTGAAGTTCGTCCAGATTAAAGGCAGTGACATTCTCGACTGGTGGTTGTTGCTGTTTTGTAACGACTTCACAGGAACCAAAAAACAGCAGCAAGAACAAAACCATGCCTACCCTTAATGACAGCATTTTAAACAACATCTCACCCTCTTTTCGAAATGAATAAAAAATTCAAGTTGCCGGTTACAGGTTTCAAGCAAGCCTGAATTCTCAGGAAGCAGGTTACGGGCTTAAATATTAGCAAATAACACTCATTTATTCCCGAGACTGCAGGTTGAACCATGAAAAATCACCTATAATGATCCAAATCGCATCGTATTCCTTGTAATCTGCCTGCCGTCGTCAGGAGGCAGGCTGGCAACTTAAGTTAATTGGTTAAAAACACCTGAAAATTATCCGGTATCGCATTGCCGCCGGGATTTCCGGCGACAATACGATTACCAGGTAATTCAAAACCTTTCCTTATCAATAAACATCATGAAATTCCAGGCCGGCTGGTATTGCCGGCACTGGTAAAAAATTCTTACTCTTTTACGAACTTGGCCTTGCCAATCATTACTCCCTTGTTATCATAAAGAGACAGGAAGTACATTCCACTCTGCAAATGGGCTACATCAAGATTGATCTGATCAAAGGTATTGGCAAATACTGTACGGGAAACTTGCTGTCCCAAAGCATTAAAAATTAACACCTGGCTAACTTCCTGATCAATATCTATAGAAAGCTGATGAGATACAGGATTTGGAGCAACATTGAAACTTTCAACTTCAACTGGAGTGAATACACCTACTGTACCACAACTGAAATCACCAATTACAATATCATCAAAATAAGAGGTAACATCTTCTTCCGTTGCATCGATCAACAAGTCAAAGAAAATGGTTAAAGTCTGGTATTGAGCATCATCCAAAACCTCAGAGAAATCAAAAATGAGTTCTTCCCATTGTTCCGTCACTGTATTTTCGACTGGTAATTCAATATTTGGTGCGCCTGTTGCTGAATTTTCAAGCTTTAATGCAAAATTACCAATGTGATCCATCCAGACTTTAGCTTTGGCAATTTTGGTCTCACCGAATTCAATCGGAGCATCCAGTAATGCATACGCGCCTGCCCAAGGATCTGCATCGTAAGCTTTGGTAAACTTCCCTACCATCGTACTTGTATTAATGCCGCCAGGAACAGGGTTCTCAACTATTTGCAATTGATTATTTTCCGCCTCAATATGTCCATTGGCGAAAAGAATAAAGTTGGAAATCGTTGTATTTGGTGTCTCATTGTCAGCAATACATCCACTATAATTGGCTCTTGCCCACTTAATATCGTCAATGTAATAATTGTATTGTTCAGGCTGAACGTTACCAGGATTGAAGAAAATAACTACACGAGCATGATCTTCCATAGCCTGGGAACTGAAGTCAAATACATACTCTGTCCAAACTCCTGAAGTTGTATTTCCATCCAGCCATACTTCGCTGGCTGCCGACGCACCGCCTTCGAGTTTTGCCATAATTGGTACTTCTGCAGGGGCCCAAATCTTGATATGGAGTTGGTTGTAAACTGAAAGATCCCAGGAACCTCCGCTTTCAAAACCAAGGGCTGACCACTCATCAAATGGATCCGGATATTCCCCTACTTTCAAACTGGCGTTTTCAGGAGAAACATCCGGGTTGTCGATCACAGAAATCAATTCTCCACCAACCCCATATGTTCCATTTCGCTGACATTCAAAATCATCAAGAATATTTGGAATAGCTACAACTCCCTCACATGGATCAACAGTACTTTCTGATTGCGTAAGATTATCGAAGAAATACATGGTTCCGGCATTATCAACACCACCATCAAAAATGAGGCTTACGCTTTCAAAATCGGTAATACTGCTGAATTCATCAAAGTTGAACTCAAGAGTCACCCATTGTTCCGTAGCTGGAATCTCTCTGGAAACTTCTTTATTTCCTTCAAGAGGACTGAATAATTTCATAATCACACTTTGAGATCCTGCAGGGGCCCAAACATCGAGATTTAATTGAGGATTCACAGACAAATCCAAACCTGCTGGTAGAATAGCGGTCAATGTACTCCAAACGGAAGCTCCTTTGGTGTATTTTCCAACATTTGGACTTTCATTTACACCTGTTGGATCAGGGTTATCAACCACACCGTCAAATGTTCCGTTATTTTCAGTATCCCCTCCAAATGGCATCCACCCAAGGCTCTGACCATCTTCAAAGTCTTCAAGTGCATCCGGAGCAGGAGCTTCTCCCCAACTCAAATCATCTAAATAATAAGTATCTCCTTCTGTCCCTGCCTGACCACCATTGGCAAAAATGGCTATTTTTTTATGGTTGGCTGAAGCCTGACTACTGAAGTCAATAGTGTATTCCACCCAGGTATTAGTCTCAGAAACCGTTTGCCAGAATTCATAAGGTGCAGAAACACCTCCTTCTAATTTGAAAAGGAATTGACACTCAATTGGTGACCATAATTTCACTTTCAGCTGATTATTAACAGTAAGGTCCATGGCATTGTGATAATCAACTACCATAGCATACCATGGTTCGTCCACCGGGTCTACCCACTGACCAACTTTCGCACTTGTATTAATACCACTTGCGTCCGGGTTGTCAACTGCAGTAATAATATCCCAACCGGCTCCATAAGTTGCATTTCTCTGGCATTCATAATCATCAATAATTAAAGGATCAGGTACGGTCCCGGCACATGCCCCTGCCGGATGAGCCTCGATATTGTCAAAAAGATAGGTATCACCACTTTCTGTCACTCCAGGATCAAAGAATATGATGATCTTGGAGAGGGTTGTAAAACCGGCTGCTGCACTGAAATCAAAAACATATTCCTGCCAAATGTTTGGGTTGGCAATATTTTGAACCTGTTCAATGGCTTCTCCATCACCTTCCAATTTGAGGAGGATCTGGGTGGCTACAGGAGCATTGACCATAATACGAAACTCATTATTGACAGAAAGGTCCATAGGTTCATCCAATACAGCAATTA
>QQUB01000093.1 GCA_008501835.1 Bacteroidota bacterium | reverse complement strand
TGTAGCCTTGAAAACTATACCCTGGGTATCTTCAGCAGATGGGGAGAGTTGCTTTTTGAAACCAACGAGCCAGGACAGGGATGGAATGGCAAAATGCAATCAGAGTCACTTCCTGCCGGGGTATATGTTTATCAGATCAGTGTTCATTTTGTTGATTTGCCGCAAAAGGTTAAGTCGGGGAGTATTACTTTGGTTAGGTAGGAGGACAGGAGTCCTCCGCCTTGGTCCGTGTAAAACCTGGAGGTTTTAACGAACAGCGGGACTGAAGACTGAAGACTGAAGACTGCTGACTGAATGCTGCCGACTAAAAAAGGTTATATTTTCTTAAAATCGGGCTTCAAAACTTAAGCTTTCGTTAATCTTTTTTTCTTTATACAATAGATTTTAACCCAAAAGGGTTAATGAGGTAGAGTTTGTAATCACAAAATTGTTCAAAAAAGACTGCAACACCCTTTGTCTTTTATGGGCCAAAATAAACTCTGGCAATTATTCTCTCCAGCCTGACGGTGTGATCATTCACACTGGTTATTAACTAATGGTTTTTTTACATATTTAACAGGATTCAGATGATGAACAGATTGCTTTTACTCGCCAGTATACTCATTTTTACCGCCCCTGACCTAACAGGACAGATTTGCATGATCTGTGAGCACCCCTACCCTTTTCAGGAGGCCGTTTACCATTTAGATCAAAACAGGAGAAAAGTAGTTGTCCTGCACAATAATACAGGTCAATGGAGTACACTTAAATTAAGAACTTCCCTATCCAATGTAACGACCACAGAATCATATGGTAGCCTTTTGGTTATCGATGAGGCAAACGACGATGTTTATGCCTACAGCCAGACGACCAACAGTTGGGCAAAACTCAATCTTAACTACACCAACGACCCCATTTACGTGGTCAATTCACGGGAAAATTTTGCCATTTGGGAAAAATCCAAAAATACCGTCCATGCATTTAGCGCCAAAAAAGGTTCCTGGATAGGTAAAAGGATGAGTTACCATTCGAACATTCCGGAAATAATAGAGTCTGAAGGAAATTTTGCGATAGTGGATGAATCCAGGGATGAAGTGCATGCTTTTAGTAAAATAACCGGAGCATGGAGCAGCAGGAAATCGAGTTTTTCTTCTTCGCCTACCCAGCTGTTAAGCTCCTATGGAAATTTCGTATTTACCGATCAGTCAAAGGATGAAGTACATGCCTTTAGCGGGTCCATGGGAAAATGGGCCTCTCAAAGATCTTCTTATACCAACCAATCTATTGAAGTCATGCATTCTTGCAGGAATTTTGCGTTTGTGGATGATGGGAAGGATGATGTTTATGCATTCGACAGTGAAAAATGCATTTGGTTGAGACAATCTATTTCTTATCAAAATGAGAATATTGAAGTTTCGGAAGTCCATGGAAACTTCATCATGGTAGATGACAGCAAAGATGTTGTTTATGTATTTTCAAGAAAAAAAGGGAGCTGGTTACATCAAAAAATCTCCTACAACAGCTCGCCGATTGAACTCACCTTAAATGACCAGAACCTGACCTTTAACGATCAAAATCACCGGAAGTTATATCTGTTCAATTTCAAAACAGGCAGCTGGAATCAGTATAGGAATTAGGGGTTCGAGGATAAAAGGACATAAGGATATAAGGATATAAGGATAAAAGGATATAAGGACATAAGGGAACAAGGAATTAATTCTTCCTATACCACGCTGGTGAGGTCAAATTTGACAATAAACTTTTCCTACATCAAAAAACTCCTAGTCGCATTTTGGGGATGGAGCTCCAACTATCCCATTAGTTGCATAATGTGCAGCAAAACATTTACTAACATGATCGCAGCAAGTGCCAGGGATAAAATTCTCAACCACCCTCCGTTGGATTTGCGAAAAGCATCTGCTCTTTGTTGCGCCTCTTCCGTTTTGGCCTCTATCCTGCCAGTAGCAAACATATACAAGTAAACCGCGAAGGCCAGAATCAATAATTCAAAAAATAATCCAAGATATTCCATTTTTTCTTTTTAGTACCAGTACCCGTTGGCAGTACCAGTCAGCAGTACCAGTTTTTATGTTTCAATCCAAAAATTTACATTACTAACTTGCAACCACGAACCAGAAACCTGCAACTAACTCACATTTCCTCAAAAAAGCCCGTCTTCAGATTCTTTTTCACTTCATTGGCATGAAAATAACGTCCATTCATGGCCACGTAAACTCCCGGCTCGAGCACCTGGGCAAAAGCAAGAGCAGCACCGAGGTTAAAAAATCCATCTGAGGAGTTTCCAAAAGCGTAAGGGATCATAGCGCCGGTCAAAATAATGGTTTTCCCTTTCAGATTTTTTGAGGCAAGGTACCTGGCAGTTTCAGCCATGGTATCTGTTCCGTGGGTAATGATGACATCCTGGGCAAGTGTTCTTTTGCAATTGTGATAGATAATTTCCCGATCATCATCAGTCATCTCCAGGCTATCGATCATCATCAGGGTTTTAACATCTATGTCAAATGTGCACCTGCCTCTTTCAAACATTTTCGGAAGGTGAGTATCCTTAAAAAACAACTTTCCGGTGATATAATTATACTCTTTGTCAAAGGTGCCCCCGGTAATAAAAACCTGGATCATGGTATTAACTGTTTTTTGTTAGATTAATATCAGGTCGAAATGGTATTGCAAATGTAATCAAATCTGTCTGTTTACTTACTTAGAATAATTCTAAATAAATTGGAAATTAGATTTTTGCACAGTACCTTCGTAATCGAAAATCATGCTGACTATGGAGCAGGTACGTGTAATTATTGCTGATAATCAATATTTAACAAGGCTTGGATTAACCTGTTTAATAAACGAACTTGATGATTTCAGGATCATTGGGGAAGCTGATGAAGAGGATGATTTATTACCTCTTGTCCAGGAGAAAAAACCTGACCTTATCATCATTGATTATTTCCAACCGGACCACTTTTCAGTGGCCACTATCCGGAAATTGCAGGCCATTTCAGATCAAATCAGGATCCTTGTCATCAGTGCAGATAATAACAGGCACCGCATTTATAATGTCATTGAAAAGGGTGTTTCAGGATTTCTCACTAAAACCTGCGATAAGAAAGAAATAGTTGATGCCTTAATAGCTATTGCTCAATCCAACCAGCGGTCTTTTTGCAACAAGATCCTGGAACTTATTTTAGAGCGTTCTTTTGCCAAACCCGGTGACGAGTGCGCCCCTACCCCGCTCAGTCCCCGTGAAATCGAGATCGTTAAACTCATATCACAGGGCTTGATTGCTAAGGAAATTGCCCGTATATTGAACCTCAGTACCCACACGGTGTACACTCACAGGAAGAATATTATGAAAAAATTAAATCTTAGTTCTTCCTCAGAATTAGTGCTTTATGCCGTAAATAGTGGTATATTGCAATAAAATTGGGAACAATCTTTTACAGAAAAGTACGTTTCCTTGTAAGCAGGCGGTTTGAAAAACCAAGGATTCATACCACGCCGCCGGTATTAACAGACTTTGCAAACAGATAGTTTTTTAAATTAACAAAGTCATTTAACTCCCTCCCGGGAAGGAGATTTTTGTTGAGTAAAATTTTGATAATCAACAAATTAAAAATTTTCGGGAAAGACTACTAGCTCTGGTTAAGTGAATGTTTTGTTTTATTTTCAAAATTAAGTTAACATGAAAGCAAAGTTTGTTTCCTTCTTTGTCCTTTTAGCCATTTTCACTTTTTCTACAGAACTGAATGCTGAGAACCTGTACATTCTCTTTGATGAGAAATGTATGGACAAACTTGAATATAATCAGCCGGGTAATGCAAATTATATGGTCTATCGCGTAAATGCTGGCGGTGGAGAATCCATTATTCTGGAGATTGGGGTGGAAAGTAAAAACGGGCAGGAAGAATTGCCAAGGCCATTTATCGGATGTTATAATGGCTCCTTTGATATGTTGTTGGTCAATCGTATCAATGCTCGTCCTCACGAAGTTTACATCGTAGTCCCCAAGGGACGAAAATACTTCGTTACTCCCGTTAAATCTGCTACCTATTACAAAAATGATGGAGATGTAATTACCTATGTTTCTCCTATCTACAGCTTCAAATTTGACCTCAAGGACGGGGTGATCAATGAAAATATTTCCTACAAAAATCTGAAGGCCAAGGTCTTTTTTGATGGCAGACTGGAAAATGACTGTAGCGGAGTTTACCTCTTCCGGCAAACTACCCGCAGTGCTACAGGCGCTTATGCATCCCTGAAGTTTGTTCCAGAGGTGGGAGTCATTCAGGAGACGATCAATGTTTCCCCTGGCGACCCGGGACAAGAGGTGATGAGACTTTCCAGAATAAATGAGAAAAGGTTCGACAAATACCTGGAAGACCTTTGCAGAAAAGCCTCAGATCAACCACTGACATTTGATGCATCCTATAAACCAGATGCCTATAATGTAACTCCGGTTCGTCCGACGGCCAATCCTCCACAGATGACCAAAAAGAATGCTCCTGATGAGTTTTCTACCAAAGGACAAGGAGATGATGTTGCCAGGTTCCATATTGTAAAACGGGGAGAAACCCTCTACGGCATTGCCAAAAAATATGATATCACAGTTAGTGAGATCAAATCCTGGAACAATAAAAAAGGCAACCTGATACGTGCTGGAGACAAATTCCTGGTTTCTTCACCTCAGGAAGTAGAACCTGAAGTTATGGAAGAGGAACTCACTGCCAAATCAGGTGGACTTGTCTGGGAAAAAGGAAAAACGACTTCCTCAACCGCAGCCTGGGATCGTAACGCAACCGGCCAGCATGTGGTAAAAAAAGGGGAAACCATCGCTTCTATTGCCATGAAATACGGTTATACAGAAGCACGGTTCAGACAAATGAATAACCTGAGAAAAAATGATTATGCCAAAATAGGCCAGGTATTCGTTACCAATGATTGTAACTGCCCTACCACAAACACTACTTTAACAGCAAAAACTGTAGAAGGCTATCCTATTGTTTCTTCCGGAAATACTTTGCCTTACGTGGATGACCCGGCCGAGCCAACCAGGACACTGGAACCTGCTCCTTACAATACCAGGGCTTCAGCTCCTACAGGTTATGATGCAAGACCTTATGATCCTTTTACTGCTACAGAGGCAACAAGGAACAATCCTACCACGATGAATAGACAGGTGCAGCATCACGATACGCCGATAAATACAGGCAACTATTACAGAACACAGCCCTCCACTTACGGGCAACCACGGATAGTTACCGAACCTGTAAATTATCCTTCAGCCAATGCAGAAGATGACTTTGCACCGGATGAATTCACCACAAAAGGTGGAGTACAAGGACTGGAAAACAGAATGCCTGCTTCGTACAATACGCCTTCCAACTCCAAGCGGATGATGCATACTGTGAGAGAGGGTGAAACTTTGTTTGGAATTGCTCGGACCTATGGAGTAACCGTCGAGCATTTGCGCCAGATCAATAACCTGGAGCTTAACGAGATCATCATTCCATATCAGAAGATCTATATCAATTAAGCTGGTTTCAGTTTACTAGTTACTGGTAATAGTTTTTAGGAAAAAGAACCAGTAAGCAGTAACTAGCAACCAGTAACTGAAACTTATAAAAGAATTATCTAATTTACTGATAATAATTGACGGGCCGGGAAACTTTTTCCGGCCTGTTTTATTTTATATTAGTGTCTGAAAGGACGAAATAGTTAATACCAAAATATATAAACGCAACTGGCATCAAATGAACACGCGTTCTGCTTTAAACAGGGAAGCCACACTTCAGCAAATCAAAGGAAAAACATTCGATATTGCCATCATCGGAGGAGGAATCACCGGAGCAGGCATTGCTCTTGAT
>QQUB01000012.1 GCA_008501835.1 Bacteroidota bacterium | reverse complement strand
CGTTCTGATACCAACTATATTTAAGCCCTGAGCAAAAGTCGCTACCCCAATTACTCCGTCATTTCCATTAACTCCTCCACTGTTGCTCAACTTTAGCGCATTGTTAATTTCTAATGCTCTCCCGGGGGAAGTTGTTCCGATGCCTACATTACCATTTTTAAGGATCAACATACGGCCGCCCATTTTACCTGGAGCATCAATGGCAAATTGACCATTGCCTCCTATCCTGAATGCAACTTGATTATCTGCTACTCCCACTGTGGAAAGATGAAATTGATGACTGGGGTTAGAGACCCCAATACCCACATTACCTGAGAAGGAAGCTTCTTTATTAACCTTTAACCCGGAATTAATTTTCACCGTATTACTTTCAACTACTAAAGGGTCTTGAGCCACCAATAAAGTGAAACTACTCATGAGGAAAAACAACATTACAGCTGTTAACAGGACCCCACGGTTGGTTTGTTCAATTATTTTAATTTTCATAATTACTGTTTTTAATTTTTTTTAATAGCCTTGTTTAAAATGGACTTTTATTCAGGAATCAAAATGCTCTGACAGGGCGAACAGAAAGACTATTTCCCTTATTTTCAAGGAGATCCGATCGACCGTTTTCAAAATCAAATCTCCATGCTTTCCGATCTGATTGTTCCTCTGAAGTCCAGTATTGATCTTTGAATTGTAATTTCAACCTCTCTCTGTATCTATTACCTTTAAACAGTCTTGGGAGTAGTTGCGCCATTGAATTTCCATAGATCATATTCCTTTTTTCATAGATCAATTTCATTTCATTCCGATCCGGCATTCTCCAGTCGTCGAAACCTCCTCCTTTATAGTCATCACATGCTTGCTGAGCTTCAATCCAATCCCATTCCCACGGATCAAAGCGGGAAGCACCATTGAACGAACCACCATTGCGCTGTCGCTTCAGATCTTCAAATGCTACTACAAGTCCAGTGCCATCCTCATTTATTTGCAAAATAATACCACCACCATAAACATCTCCAACGCCGAGGGGGGCAAATACCCCAACTTTATCTCCATGAGTAGCAATAAGGTTCCCATTCACCTCCTTTAATTCCCAATTGCCAATCCTTAATGTCTCTACTTCTAATACTTCAGCCTTTACGGTTCCCGCAACATCCAATTCAGCATCCGGATCCGTAGTGCTTATACCGACATTTCCATTCTCATTGATCCGCATTACAGAAGTGCCTTCTGAGAAACCGGCCCCATTCACCCGGAAGTCAAAATACCGCATATCAGTATTCAAATCATTTTTGTTAATAGTGAAAGAGATATTGTGAACGCTGTTTAAGGCCTGTCCGAAGGAATAATCAAACTGGAGGCTATTGAGAGGGTCACTTCCCAGAAAAACTGACTTTCCGGAACCGGGATTAATACCCATGGCCATGCCTTCGGGTTGTAGAATGTCCAACCTGGCTTTCGGATTTAAAATCCCTAATCCAACGTTGCCAGAACTATCAATAACTAAAGCATTTACCTGTGCTACCATCAATGAGCTAAAACTCACGAAAATGATCAGCAGTAATGTCTTTAATATTCTGTTTGCTTTAATCCTAAACTTCATAATTATGCTTTGTTTGTTTTCGATATGATTTTTATTAAGAAACCTTCAAAAGGAAATTAGTACCCGATCTTACAGGTCAATTTAGCTCCTTGCTGAACTTTAAATCCTGGTTGAAAAGAGATGGTTTTTCCGGAATACAGGATGACATTATTAGCTTTTTCAAGCGTACTGCTTTGCACATTTAATTTGGAGCCGGCCCTGTAAACATGATGATCCCTGAAGGCATTCAGGTTTACGTCTTTTTGGTTGATAACAGGCTTAAAAGCGAAAAGCTTGCCTCTGCTATCGGTGAACAAATTCCCATCAGGCGCCAATACCAAATGTTCATCTGCCAGGTTTGGAGTGGAGACGGGCAACTTGTAATTAAACAACAAATTACAATCCCCATCAAAAACAGTTAACGCCTGTTTTTTGTCCTCAAAATTCAGTACGAAAACGAGGTCATTCCCATCCACCACCAGGGAACTTGCAGGATTCAACCCTAAACTTTCTATTATGTAGGAACTTCTTGCCAATGTTCCATCTGTCAAACTATAGGCGTTGAATGCTTTGTCATTGATCATATAGGCATACTTCGTCCCAATTGCTGCCAGAGAATATATCTCTGTTCTTGCTTCATTGGTTTCCATCACAATCCTGCCACTGGCATCAATAATGGAGAACCTTTTTCCTTTTTGAATTCCGTCAAGGGCTATGATCCTGTCTCCTTTTACCTGTGGCACGGGTATTTCGTTCTTGTACCCTAAAAAATTACCGGCTGCCCATTTCCGGCTGCCATCTTTATTATTGAGTGCCAGGAGTTTGCCCGTCTCCCCGTTTATCACATATACTGTCTTTTCATCTTCGCTTAGAGCTACACTTCCAAACCTGTTGTCCCCGGAGCTATATTTCCATTTCAATCTAACATCCGGAAGTGGGGTATAGGCATGTATACCATTTTTTGTACTCAAGTATATACTGCCGTCATACCCAATAACCGGAGTGGCCCTTACCTGAGCCTTCAGCGGTATCGTTTTGAGTAAACTCATCCTATTATTCAGGTTCAGTATTTTAAGTGTTGAATTGGCTACTACACAATAGAGTCTGCCTTTGTGATCAATGGCCGGCTGGAAATTGACCACCCCCTCAATTTGATTATTACTCATGACCAATTGCCCGTCAGTCCCATAGGCTACCATTCTGAATTTTGGAGCGCTGGCATCCTGATAATGAAAAACCAACAGCCCATCATAAATCACCGGCTTTCCCATCATGAATGAATTTCCAAAATCCACTACCTCTGATATGTTCATACCAGATGGTCGGACATTTGATTTCCAAATAGATTGCCCGGTGTGTTGAGGGTTGTTTTTTGCCTGAGGCCAATTGGATTCTGCCATCATTGGAGGCATGTAATAGTTGATAACAAGCCTGGGTTGTTTATTAATAAAATTTGACGGAACTGTATACGGGGTGGTGTAATATTTGAAGTTTTGTTTTGTGCTTCTCAACTGAACGGCGAGTTTACCATTTTGATTAGTAAGCCAGGATTTGTTTCCATTGGTACTAACTGTCAAATCATTGCTTCCGGCATTTAAATTTTCCGAACCCACTTCCACCTGGGCAATAGATGTGTTTGGGTCCGCCGCCAGATTCATCTTAACGGTCTGCACCTTGGACTCATCCCCCATTTCCGCCAGATAAACACTTAT
Source organism: Bacteroidota bacterium (assembly GCA_008501835.1). GTDB lineage: Bacteria > Bacteroidota > Bacteroidia > Chitinophagales > Saprospiraceae > BCD1. The sequence continues at coordinate 2,592 of QQUB01000012.1, read as the reverse complement.
TCCCCACGAATCTACAATCGCATTTTCCGGAATGGTATTCAGATTGTATTCGAGTTGCACAAAGGCAGTCATCACTCTTTGCCTGCCTTTTCTAATTCCAGATATTTCAAATAATTGATCGTTCTTATTAGAAACTTCAGGTACCATTTGGGTAACCTTCGTCGGTAAAATAACAGTGGTTAGTATTTCTTGTGACCACATTGGTAACACAAAAAAAGCAACTAATAAAAGCGTTAGCATTATTTGAGCTATCTGACTGAATTTTGAAATCATGTTTATTTTTTTCATGAATCTAAAATTTTGATTCGAAGTTGTTTTTTTCCTATCCGGGCACTGAGTAATAAAGCTGAGAAATATCGACTTTACCTTTACCCAGGTATTGCTTGGCTAAAAGCCAAACACACCCGTTAAACCCACGGGTGATTATGATGTAATTATTTTCGTCATCTTTCCCGCTTGCCCAACCCCCGGACAATTTCCCTATATCAGCTTCTCCGATTTTATAAGGATCTATTTCCTTAAATCTGGTCTGTGGTTCTATCCAACGGTATTTATTACGGGCTTCATCAATAATAGCAATGAGACTCATTTGATCATTTAATGCGGTCACTGCTGAAGTTCTCACCCAGGCATCACCTCCTATAGTTAAAGGGTTCAGCTTTCCACTCGACTGGGTATTGATTTGCTCCCATTCACCATCATATTTCCAAATATCATCTACATTATCTCCTTCATAATTATCTATACCCCCTCCAAGCCACAACTCCTTCTTTCCCTCATCTTTAACTGATATCGAAGCAAGGCAACGCTCTGGAAAATCCTGTGGAATTGGCTGCTTTTGCCAATTTATTCCATCCCAGCAGTTAATATCCTTTAATCCATTGCCCGCATGATCTGCTCCGCCGATAACCCAGATTTTGTCATTTCCTTCTGAATCAGGAAACACAGCACAGCTGTGCCCCATCCGGGCTTCCCAGCCTGCGGTTAACTCTCCTTCCCATTTGTTGTTTCTAAAATTATATCTGGCAATTTTATTGGAAACTTTATTTCCATCCACCTGACTCCCGCCAATTAAATAAAGATCCCCATTGAAATGTAAAGCAGGGCTGTCCACAAAGGCCGGGGGGATTACAATTTTGTTTCCATCATTATCCCTGTAGGACTGCCAGTTCAAGCCATCATGTGAAAACCACAAGGAGGTTACCTCTTCATTTTTGGCAAAAGCCCAAATCTTGTGTTCCGTATCATTTTCCCTTTCATTCAGAACAAGGTTTACTATAGTACTTTCCAGATAAGTATTCTTTTCAGGATCATATTCCTTTAATGATACTTCCGTCCATCGCTCTGTTTCTACAATTTTGACGGTCCTGACATTATTTTCTGTGGCCAACATATCCTCCCCCAGTTTTGCCTGGAGGTAAAAGGATTCATTGTTTTTGATATTTTCGTAAGACTTCACGTCATTAATAGTTCCGGCAACCGAGTTGTCGTCCCCAATTTTATTCAATTGACTTGCAGGGATCACATCTGTCCCATCCTTGTATTGAATTCTATATTCATCGATATTTTTACATTTCCAGGAAAGTTCGATTTTTCCCTGGGGCCGGATAATAGAAGGGTATATTCGGAAGTATTCAATTTTCGGAGTAACTGCTGCAATAAAAATATCGGCATTCAGTGTAGCTAATTCCCTTTTATCGGGAGGGCCTCCCTTCTTTTTAAGCCTTACGGAAATGGCTACCTTACCGGAACTTTTAGCACTTTCCCGAAGCTTGATATTTTCGATTTCAAAAGCTACATTATTTCCTCTGATTCCCGAAAAAACAATGGCCCCTTTATCTTTTTTTACGTTGGCTTTTCCAAGGCTTCCCTTGATACCATCCCAGGCCAATGCATCTTCATAATCGGCCAGCTCATTAATATCTACCACACATTTGTAAATTTTTTCAAGCTCTTCCGCAGTCCCTTCAATTTCGAATCCAATGACCGCATCTTCACTTGGTTCAAGCTTATTGACGCTATTGTTGAGTCTTTTGATTGTGTATGCCATTTCTTGTCAGTTTTTCCAATTAATAGTTCTTAGGATTTCTCCTCTGGTTCATCCGTTTTTTTCAATTTCAGACTTAAGTATCCTTCGTGGATCTGTTGTGCTTTAAAATCATTTTTTGCTTTGTTACTTCGGTCGGCAATTTCCCCATCAGGTTCGGACCAGACACCTGCCGTTTTCTGACTGACCCATTCCCATTTTTTTCTGGAATCTTTTGCCAGAGGAATAGCGGGACTATTGTAATCACCAATTATGGGTGCTACCAGGAAATTCATCTCCATATGCTCCATTGCACCCCTTACTAGACTGGGCGGTATTTCAATGAATTTTGTCGGTAAAATTCCTGATGAAGCATTTACCCCGCCCCTCGGATCCATCAAAAGGGTTACTATCTCCACCTCATCATCTTCCCTGAAAGACAGTTGCATGTCTTCAGTGGTGAAGTATTTACTTTTTAAAGTATCCGGTGCCCCAAAACAAAGGTGCATTTGGGCGAAGTTTATCTCCTGGCCATTGGCTTTTGTGAAATAGCCTGCCAGGCCGTC
>QQUB01000712.1 GCA_008501835.1 Bacteroidota bacterium | reverse complement strand
ACGGTGGAGGAAATAACTATGACGGATTCACTTTGGTGTTAACTGAGGAAACAGCCGAGAACATGGGAGAGGAAGTTTGTGTATCCATGGAGGTCTATGATTTTGCAGATGTTGTTGGCATGCAGTTCACCATTAATTACGATCCTTCCATGCTCGATTATACTTCTATTCAAAATATCAACCTTCAGGGATTAACAGAAGGTAATTTTGGAACAGAGGATAATGGTCAGTTGCCAGGAACAATAACCTTCTCCTGGACGGATGCAGATCTTTCCGGAGAAACTTATCCGGATGGGACAGCACTTTTTGATGTTTGTTTCACAACATTATTTGACAATGGAAGTACTCCAGTTGAATTTGGAAATTCTCCGGTAGTACTGGAAATCATTGATGTTAATGACAATGAAATTGATGCTGATACCGATAATGGTTCAGTGACCATTGGTGGAAGTACAGGTGCAGAGGGTTTTGCACTGTTTATTGAAGATATAAATACCAATACAGGAGAAACCATCTGCCTGGATGTAAGTGCTCAGGATTTCATAGAGTTAAATGGTATTCAGTTTACCATTTTATATGATGAAACAGCTCTTCAGTTCGAGAGTGTAGGTGCATTTAATTTACCTGGCCTTGATGCAACAGGTAATTTCAATCCAAACGTACCCGGGGAAATTACCTTCACCTGGAATGATGAAACACTTAATGGAGTTACTTTGACTTCTCCTGATTCTACTTTATTTGAAGTTTGTTTCGAGGTGATTGGTACAAGTTCTACTGCCGTTACCTTTGGAGATTCACCTGCAGCGATTGAAGCTGTTGATGTAGATGATAATATTATCGAACCTATTGATTCAGATGATCCGGGTATCGTTACTATCTCGACAGCAGTTCCGCCAAGTATTACCAACTTTGTGGTTACAGATATTTCCTGTAATGGAGAAAACGACGGTATCATCAGTATCGATGAAATTACTGGTGACGGTCCGTTTGCATACTTGTGGAGTGTTGTAGGTGAGGATGGTTCTACTATTTCCGGTCTTGAACCGGGAGAGTATTTTGTTACTGTAGTGGATGCGTCTACTACCTTGTTAACCTCTACATCATTTACGGTTGAAGAACCTGACGAATTAGAAATTTCGAGCATCGATGTAGTGGATGTTGTGTGTAGCAATGATGCAACCGGATCAATTACGATTACCGTTACCGGTGGTACGGAGCCTTACACAGTTGAATGGAGTAATGGCTTGCCAGACGGATTAGTTCAAAATAACCTGGAAGCAGGAATCTATACTGTAACTGTTACAGATGCCAGAGGATGTACCGTTTCTGAAACCATCACGGTTGAAGCTACTAATAATCCACTGAACATCACCAGCCTCATTCCGGTCAATGTACCGGGTGGAGCCATTAACCTGACAGTCGCAGGGGGAACCGGTGCCGGAACTTACGATTACTCATGGACTGGCCCTGGAGCGTTTACTGCTACTTCGGAAGATCTTACCGGACTTACACAGCCAGGACTTTACTGTGTAACCGTTACCGATAATGCCGGCTGTACAGATGAAGCATGTGTTGAAGTGGGCGAGGATATCATCATTACTTCCTTCCAGATAACCAATACTTGTGTTGGGGAATCTCAGGGGGCGATTGATATTGAAGTGACCGGAGGTGTTGGAACGTTGACCTACCAATGGGCATATGAAGGGGATGGTCCTATAAGCCTTAGCCAGGATATTTCAGGACAACCTGCGGGTAATTTTTCAGTGACCATAACAGATGTTAACAACAACCAGGTCACCGGGTCATTCGAAATTCAGGAATATCCTACCCTGACGTATGAAGCCACTATTGGTCCAGCGATTAATGGTAATGACGGTTCTGTCGTTCTCAATAATTTCATGAATGGAACACCACTGTCATACCAGTGGTCACCTAACGTGAATAATACTACTTTCGAAGCTTATAACCTTACACCAGGACAATATTGTGTGACGGTGACGGACCAAAATGGTTGTGAGACCGAAGCCTGTTATATGGTGCCTGCGGCTCCGTTGAACTTCACAGGAGAAACTACTACGGATGCTACTTGTCACAGCTTTACGGACGGTATTCTGTCTGTGACAGTCAGCGGTGGTATTCCTCCTTATACTTATACTGCGGATGCCGGTCCTTCACCGATGACCAATGTAACTGGTGCGTTTATGGTAAATACGCTGGGAGCAGGAACGGTGAACTACCAGGTTACGGATTCACAAGGATCTATAATCAGCGGCTCAAGTACCGTTGGTGAACCAGATCCGATCACATACAACTCTGCAGTGGTTAATGATGTGGAAGGTGCTGCATGTACTGGAAAGATCGTATTGAATATTGACGGAGGTACAGGGCCTTACACGGTCACCTGGAATTCAGGAATTGGTGGTACGCAACCCATTGGACTTTGTGGAGGGGATTACATTCCTTCTATCACAGACTCGAATGGATGTCAGTTGTTTGCGACCGAACCAATAGTTGTTTCTGAACTTTCAGATTCTGTTTCTATTGTGGATGTAACTTGTCAGGGAGATGAAGATGGAGGTATTGATCTATCTCCTTACGGTGCGAATGAATACTCATTTGAATGGAGGTTACAAGGAAGTCCCGTGGTAATTTCTACGGATGAAGACCTTGGAGATTTTGGTCCGGGTGTCTACACGGTTGAAATTACGGATGAAACCGGAGCTGTATTGATCAATACTTACGAAATTGGAACGCAGTCTAATCTTGACGTTGAAGTCAATATCACTTCTGATTATAACGGATACGCTGTAAAATGTTTTGATTCCTCTGACGGAGCTGCACTCGCCAATGCCTTTGATGGAGTAGGGGTTTACGCTTATGAGTGGGAATTAAACGGTGAGTTGTACAGTGTAGGTGCCAACCTTACCAATGCTCCAGCCGGAACATATGATTTGATTGCCATTGATGAACTGGGATGTGAAGCCATTTCAAATATTTCATTATCGGCCCCTCCCGAGTTGAATGTCGTTGAAGCGGTAGAAGATGTTTCCTGTGATGGACTGGAAGACGGTTCTATCGAAGTAGCCGGATTTGGGGGTGTTCCTGATTATGTCTATCAATGGAGTAACCCGAATATTGGAAGTCTGAACAATTTCCTTATTGCAGGTGATTACAGCCTTACGGTTACGGATGGAAATGGTTGTACGATTGAGAGAAACTACAATATCACAGAACCTACTCCAATTGAGGTGTCCATTCTTGCGGAGCCTGCTACTGAACCTGGAACTGGATTTAGCGATTGCAGTGGGTCAAATGGATCGGTTACAGCCATTGTTTCTGGAGGTAACGGTGAGTACAACTACAACTGGCTCAATATCGAAGTAATCGACCTGAATCAGGATGTGGTTACGGGCTTGTGTCCAGGACCTTACTACTTACAAGTAACGGACAGCAATGGATGTGAAAGTCTTTCAGGAACTGTTGTTGGTGAAGTGGAAGACAGACGATTCCCTTGTCTTGAACAACGTATTGTAATTACCCCTGATGGTAACGGAAGCAATGACAACTTCATCATTTTCTGTATCGGTGATCTGCCAGACAATAACCTCCAGATATTTAACAGGTGGGGACAACTGGTCTACGAAACGGAAAACTATGATAACAGTTGGGAAGGTACTTCCTTCAATGGAGAACCATTGCCTGAAGGTCCTTATTACTTCATACTTGAGTATCAAAGTCCTGATGGTCTGATCCAGACCAAAGGGTCCCTGACTATTGTTAGATAAAGTTTAATCAATCCCTTATCGTCCCGAAAAATACTTCGGGGCGATAAGGGAGATTTGAATAATCAGTGCCAAAGGGATTTTACTTTATTCAAGGTGAAAATTTCCGGCACAATTTCCAAGAACCGTTTAATTCCATTAAGATGAGAAAATTATTTTTACTCTTCATATCCATTTTCGTCTTTCATTTTGTTTCGGCTCAGGACGAAGCCATTTTTATGCAGTATCACATTAGTCCTGTGCTGATCAACCCTGCTGCTGCCGGGTTTGACGATTCACATAATATACATTTGAACATGAGAGCTCAGTGGACTGGTTTTCCTGACGCTCCCAAAACTTATACAGCTTACTACAACGGCCCGGTCGGAAAATCCTTTGGTGTCGGGGCTGGATTACTTTCGGAAACTGCTGCTCAATTGACCAGGCTTAAAGCTCAGCTTAATTTTGCATTCAGGTTTGATATCAAAGAATCCGTAAAACTATCGACGGGGTTCTTTACCGAGTTTCAGCAAATGACGGTGGACAATGCCACCACTGAAGGAACATTCTTCGATCCTGCGGATGACCTGTTGACAGACATCCTGGATGGAAAGAGCGTTTTTGATGCTGCCCTCGGTGTTCGTGGTACCATCAAGAACAACACTTATTTTGGATTAACTTTTAACAACCTCGTTCGAAGTCGACTGGATGACATTGCCGGAGGGGACAGCGCGGACAGAGGTTTCTTTAGTTATTATACTTTTAATGTAGGCCACACATTTGAGTTGCTGGAATATAATGTAAAGCTTGAACCATCGATTTTGATCAGACAGATTAGAGATGTGCCCTTTCAGATGGATTTTAATCTGAAAGCCAGCTTCCTCAAAGATCAGTTGATTGCCGGAGTTTCTTACAGGTCTCTTAGTGCAATGGGTATTTTGTTGGGAACCAAGTTGTCATCTTTCAGGTTGTTCTATTCCTACGATTTATCATTCCAGAATTTCCAGAAGTACAATACAGGATCACATGAGGTGACACTTGCTTTCAAGTTTGAAAAGAAAGAAAAAGATATCAAGAAGTTTTAGAAGTTTTTCTGATAAAAAAACAGATGTCCTTTAACAATTAATTCAAACAGGTCTCGCTTCATTGGTTGATGCGGGACCTGTCTTTTGCTGCCAAATAATTTTATCACGCCATTTCGATTATTAAAAAAAAAATGTATATTTGCAGTAACTTCTTGAGGAAGTATCTTTAAAGGCTAAATTCATACCTACAAAAACGGCGCTTCTGCCGTTGATTTCACATTTTGTAATCAATAGATTTGATTAATTTTTAAATTGATTCTCTGAATCGGTTTTTTGTTGTTTTTGGATGTTTCTGATTAATGCAGATGCGCTCCGAAAACAGGTTAATAATATTTAAGGCGATTGGATTGTATGTGATTCACAAGAGCCGTTTTCAAGTGTATACTTTAATCGGTTTTTGGGATGGCCTCTCTTCAGGCACACTGGAGGGGGGCTTTTTTTGTGTCGATAACTTCCACAGAAGTTATCGACATAACTTCAATATTCTACATTCTGCTGTTGGATATTTTGCTGTTCTTTCCTACATGTTCTTCCATTCTTCATTCTACCCTAACCTTTTCTTTTTTTCCGGAAAATACTTCCCTTACTAATAAATGAAACACATAGTCACATAGACCATAAAGATGAATTTTGAAAACGATGAATATACTATATGTGCTATGATACTATGTGTTAGAAAACAAGGACCAAGAGTAAAAAAGATAAATTAGGGTCGAATTTTAATTTACTGATTTTCAGTCATTTTTAAATATATAATCCCTTGGAATTAGCCTGATATTAAAAATTGGCACGATATTTTCTTATACATAAGTGAATAGATTGATCGCCTCATAAAGGCAACATTTAATCTTTCGCTTTGAGCAGGTCTATATAAAAAGCTTTTAACTGAGAAATTAGTTCGTAAAGCAAACAGGTAGCTTTTCCAAAATTTAACGAAAGCGAATAATGTAAAATCATTTTTCCGGAGGAATTGACCTTCTGGGAACTGGCGGAGCTATCCCATTATAAACAGATTAAACTATTCAGCAATAATTATTAACACGTCA
>QQUB01000500.1 GCA_008501835.1 Bacteroidota bacterium | reverse complement strand
CGACATCTGTTCCACACCGATAGATCCCAATGGCAGCTTCCTGGTCAAAATACGCACAGTTCTGACAATTACAATCCCTGTAGACTTTCAGGGTAAACCTGTAATCATCATTACCCAGACATTCATTGGTGATTACCCCACCAATGATGTGTCTGGATTGTGCTGTTGGTATGAGAAAAAGAAAGCCGAGCGCGACTAGGAGAACCTTTGAATTAAATCGGATCATGCTGTGTAGCTTTAATTTTAAGTTTAGTTTTCAAGCTTGAACTTAAGGCTAACCAAATGGAGGGAGAGGCTAACCATAAGCAGACTGCCAACTAAAATAACGAATTTTATGGGATAAAGATGTGCATTTATCCTGTAACTTTTGAAAATCGCTTCAAGGCGACAAAATTAATGAATAGGGAAAAGTGGTTTGACATGGTTTGACATTGTTAGGGATAGAACCAGAATCCCAGGAACATGGAACTTGGAATAGCCTCTTTGTCATAGTTTATTTAAAACAGTAAACGAAGTGAGCATCAAACAATGTCAACCAACTTCAAACAACGGACGTAGTGAGCCCTCAAATCTCCGGAAATTGGTTCACCTCTTTGGCGAAAGCCAGGAGTTTTTGTTCTTCAGATTTGTTGGCCATGAACTGAACACCCAATGCGAGACCATTAGGGTGTCGTCCGGCGGGGATGGAAATGGCTGGCAGGCCTACCATATTGGCTTGAACGGTGAAAATATCCGCCAGGTAAACTTCAACCGGGTCATCGATTTTTTCTCCAATCTTCCAGGCAGTAGAAGGAGCAGCTGGCATGAATATAAAGTCGTAATCCTTCAGGATTTCAAGGGTTTTATCATGAATCAACCTGCGTACCTGCTGTGCTTTTGTATAATAGGCATCGTAATACCCGGAGCTTAAGACAAAAGTGCCGAGCATTATTCTCCTTTTGACTTCGGTCCCAAAACCTTCTGTGCGGGATTGTTTATAGGTTTCTAATAAGTCGTTTGGATGGTCACTTCGGTAACCATACCGGATTCCATCGTAACGGGCAAGATTAGAACTTGCTTCAGCTGTGGTAAGCACATAATAGGCAGGGATAATATAGTCCAGATATTCGAAATCAACAGCTTCTACCGTATGGCCTTTATCTCGTAGCTGAAAAAACATTCTGGCGGAAGCCTTGCGCATTTCCGGGTCGAGACTTTCGTGATCCAGAGCTGAATTAAAATAGGCAATTTTCGCCTTCCCTTTAAAGCGAAGGTTGCGGGAATAGGCAGGCACAGGTTTTTGGCTGGCTGTGCTGTCGAAATCATCAGCACCAGCCATTATTTCCAGCATTAGTGCTGTATCGTCAACACTGTGTGAGAGTACGCCAATCTGGTCAAAAGAAGAGCCATAGGCCAGCAAGCCATGTCTGGAAATTCTTCCGTAGGTAGGTTTCATACCGATAATACCACAAAAGGCGGCAGGCTGTCTGACGGATCCTCCGGTATCCGTGCCTAAAGAAGCCAGACAAGTATCTGCCTGGACGGAAACGGCAGAGCCTCCTGATGACCCTCCCGGAACCCGGGCAGGATTATCGGCGTTGAGGGTTGGGCTGTAGTGAGAGTTTTCCGTAGATGATCCCATGCCAAATTCATCGCAATTTACCCGGCCGATGATGACGGCGTCCTCTTCCAGCAATCGTTCAATGGCCGTAGCGGAGAAAAGAGACGTGAACCCGGAAAGAATCTTTGATCCACCGGTAACCTGATGATCCTTATAGCATAAAACATCCTTAATTGAAATGACCAAACCATAAAGCCTGCCAACACTTTCCCGGTTTTCTCTGTACCTTCTGTCCAGCTCACGGGCACGCTCCAAAGCTTCTTCGGCAAAAACTTCAATGTAGATGTTGAGGTATTCGTTTGCTTCAATCTGGGACAGGTAATACCTTACCACCCCTTCACATGAGGTGAGCCCAAATTGAATTTCTGCCTGGATAGCTTCTAAAGAATGGTATTTCGACACGATGTATAAATTAATTGTGCCGTAAAGTTAATTTTTTTTCCGATGCCGGATAGTCTATTCTTCTGCGTTATCCTCGTTATTTGTTCTTTTCCTGAAGACATAAATAAGCAAAACAATAGGCAGACCGACTAATACAATGGTCATAGCTATCATCATTGCGTTTGCCTCGAACCAATTAACTAAAAACATATGCTTGGGTTTTAAATGAATAAAATCAGGTGCATTTTACAAATCAGGATAAAGGAAAAAAATGACATCTGTCAATGGTAGAGGTGATTATTGTTCTTGGTCGTCTGTCGTATTTTATGTAAAAGGTTAAAATGATTTGTTTTATGTTTTGTTATTTTAATTAAACAAGGTTTTTTACTTCAAATTAGCTGTTTTTTAATGAAAATGAATAAAAAAAAGAAATAAAGCTTGCTTTTGCCAAATAAATATGTTTAACTTTATGTCATAATAATTAAACAAAAATATTTTTGCTTAATTTGAAATACAGGACATAATTAAAATAATATGACAGTTATTCCGCTAAAAGAAAGATCAATGGTGCAACAGCATACTGCCGATGATATAGGAGATAATCATTTTTTTACAGGCCTGGACACCCCAATGAAGAAAGATGCATTCCAATTAACCGATGAAGAAAAGAAAACAAAAATCGCCCGACTTTTTTCAGAGATAATGGAAACGCTGGGTCTTGACCTGAATGATGATTCACTCAAAGGGACCCCCAGGAGGGTTGCCAAAATGTATGTTGACGAGATTTTTTCAGGTTTAAACCCGGAAAATAAACCTGCAGTTACTCTTTTTGACAACCATTACCAATACAATCAGATGCTGGTAGAGAAAAACATCACGTTTTACTCCAATTGTGAACACCATTTTGTACCGATCTTCGGAAAGGCTCATGTAGCTTACATTTCTTCCGGAAAAGTTATCGGACTCTCCAAACTCAATCGGATTGTTCAATACTATGCCAAGAGACCCCAGGTACAGGAAAGACTGACAAATCAAATTGCAGCAGAATTGCAAAAGGCTTTAAACACTCAAGATGTCGCGGTTATCCTGGATGCGAAACACCTTTGCGTATCCTCCAGAGGAGTTCAGGATGATACCTCCACGACAATTACTACTTATTATGGCGGGAAATTTAAAGATCCGCAAACAATGGCGGAACTTCAGCATTATATTAAAAACAATAAATAACTAGTAATCATGCTGAATTGGAAAATAACAGGACTTCTAACATTAAAAATTATTGTAGTAATGAGTTTATTAAATAATATTTTGGGACGTGACACTGATTCAAAAAATGTTCCGCCCATTACCTCAATTTATGAGATTCAAATTAACAGTTTGACCGGAGAACCGATTGACCTGGCAAAATTTAAAGGAAAAAAGATCCTTTTTGTCAACGTAGCCTCAAAATGTGGATTTACCCCTCAATATGCAGGGTTGCAGGAACTTTATGATTTGCATAAGGAAAACCTGATGATCATCGGGGTGCCTTGTAACCAATTTGGGGCCCAGGAGCCCGGAACCGCAGATGAAATTCAGGAATTCTGCTCAATAAATTACGGAGTTACTTTCCTCATAACAGAAAAGGTAGACGTAAAAGGTGAAAACCAACACCCTTTATATGCCTGGCTCACCGATAAAGCCCAAAATGGGGTGAAAAGCAGTTCCGTTAAATGGAACTTTCAGAAATATCTCGTTGGCGAAGAGGGTCAGTACATCGATTACTGGACTAGTATGACCAAGCCGATGAGTGGTAAGATTACTAAACATTTACAATAAGCTATGAAAATTTTCTTGATAGGAATGCTGTCCATTGGAGGCTTGCTGATGCTTTCACAGGTTATTATGAACCGATCTGCCGGTAATATTGAGATGTATAAGTACAAGGTTATTAGGGCCTATGACGATTTTGAGATCAGAGCTTATGAGCCGGCGGTTTTTACTTATGTTACAATGGATCAGGGTTCCTATGAAGAAACTTCCAGAAGCGGATTTAGACAACTGGCCGGATATATTTTTGGCAATAACGAAAAACGTCAGAAAATCGCCATGACGAGTCCGGTGGCTATGACATTGGAAGATTCCGTGACTATGATGTTCATGGTACCTTCTGAATATCAAATGTCGGATTTACCAAAACCTAATGATCCGAAAGTGAAATTCAGGGAGGAGCCTGAGAAATATGTCGCGGCTGTTCGATTTGGCGGCTGGGCAAGTGATAAAAAGATAGCATCAAATACACAAAGACTCAAAGCGCTGCTTGAAGCCAATAAAATTGAACATTCTGGCCATTTCAGTTACCTCGGTTATAACCCACCATATGAAGTGGTGAATCGTAGAAATGAGATCGTGGTCGAGGTTGATATCCGTAGTATTAATCAGCCTTAGTTTTTAATAACGTTACCTGAAAAAAGGATTCCGGAATGCTGGAAACCGCCTAACTTCTGACACGATTACGTTTGGGTTACTCAAACAAATAAACATAATAATAGATACTTAAGTCCACTAGCGTTCTTTCTCTTGTTATTAACCCAGACCATTTATTTAGGAGAAGTTTTGTTTTTTTTCATATTTACACGAATCGCTTTTTGCCCTATAAAATTTTGGTCAAAAAACTGCTTCGCAATGGTATTTCCTTTGTGTTATCAATTAAAAAGTAAATACATGTGCTGACTTTGCGAAGATAAATCAGTAGAACTCAGGGTAAAATTCGAAAAAAGCCACATGACCGGGATGCCGGCACTGTGGCTTTCGTTTTTTTTACAATTACCTGATCAGGATAATTTTTCCAACGCTACTTTTTTGCTGCACATCCGAAGACTTCAAATGGAGGAAATAAATGCCCTCCGGTGTGTCGGATGGAAAATTGACAGGTAATTTTTCAGGAAAGGGAGCCTGCATTTTTTGCTGATAAACTACTTGTCCACTCAGATCACTGATAATTACAGTCAAATCATTTCCTGAAATTTCCTGTGTTGCTCTATCAATCCAAAATTGGCCGGTTGTTGGATTGGGTATAACAGACAACGGATAATCGTCTGTTTCCAGATTTTCAGTTGAAGTTGGAATAAATGTTTCGCAATCAACTTCAATTGGATTGATCATCCCGTCCATCCAACTCATTCTGTTGATGATCCACAGTTTTAGGGTACTGATTTCTTCTTCGTATGTTTCGGGATAGGGCCAGGGGTTAGGCCATACATAACTGCCAAGGGTAGGCCAGCGGGTAAAATTACGTTGGGCCGGAAGCTCGAGTTCTGTGGCCATTGAGTCAATGAAGTTGAGTAAATAAGGGGTACTTAAGGTAGTTTGCCTGAGTTCGCTCCACCGGCATTTAAGTGTTTTCAGGAAGAGGCTGTCAGATAGCATATTTGCCCACCAGAAAGGGTTGCCATCGCCACAATACTCTTCATACATCCATCCTGTGTAAGCCTCGCCGTTACAATAATCACCATTACCAAAGGATAAATTGAAGTCCCATAGTGGACCTGCCACAATTTTGCTGTTCTTGTCCTTATAAAAATAAGTGCTTAATCGATAGGCATCGAGGTTGCGGCTCACCTCATTGACAATGAAATTATCCACAAAGGTTCCCAGTTCGATATAATCTGTATAATGATGTCCCTGGTTGTTAATAAAATCAGGGCTGTTGGCTATCGCTTGTTCGAAATCATCAACATAGGTCTGGATATAAGTTTCCTGTTCAGGTTGAATACTATCCGGGTCCGGATAACGGTATTGAAAGCGAATAGGTATCCACCAGGCATTGACTACCCCGAAATTGGATTCCCAACCTGGGTGATTGCCTTTATCTATCCGGAAAAGATAACCTCCCGTGAGTTCTTCACCTTCAATGTCGGTAGTTTTCAGTTTGGCAATATCTA
>QQUB01000448.1 GCA_008501835.1 Bacteroidota bacterium | reverse complement strand
TTGTTTTCCCATGGGTCCCGGCGATCGCGATGGTTTTCATGCCCCGGCTGATAATGCCGAGGGCTTCAGCCCTTTTGATCACCTCGTACCCCTGCTGTCGGAAATAAACTAATTCAGCATGTGTCTCCGGAACAGCAGGGGTATAAACAACCACGTCTACTCCGTTGGGGATTTTATTCAAACTTTCATCATAATGTATCTTCATGCCTTCTTCGACCAACTTTTTGGTCAGGCTTGTTTCTGTTCTGTCATAACCATGCACCTCTACACCTCTGGAATTAAAATATCTTGCCACCGCACTCATGCCTATGCCACCTATTCCGATGAAGTATATTTTTTTTATCTGGTTAAGGTTCATCGTTTTTTCGTTTACTGCTTTTGTGCCAACCTGATCACTTCCTCTGCTATAGTGTCTGCTGCATCCGGTTTGGCCAATGTTTTGATATTCTCACCGAGCTGTTTCAGTTTTGGTCCATCTTCAATCGTATTGAGCACCAACTTATTGAACACCTCTCTTGCTTCACTGTCCTTCACCAGGAATGCCGCTCCTTTTTCCACCAGAGCCATTGCATTTTTAGTCTGATGGTCCGCTGCAGCATGCGGGAAAGGGATCAGAATCGCGGGCTTGCCAACCAGACAAAGTTCCGAGATCGTCAAAGCTCCTGCACGACAGGCAACAAGGTCTGCCATTTTATAGGCCAGATCCATCCTGTCAATGAAAGGGCGAATCTGAACATTGGGCAATTGTGCCGTTTCGCTCTGAGTGAATTCATCAATGTAGAGCTTCCCTGCTTGCCACAATACCTGAATATCAGGATGTTGCTTCAGCATATCAGCAGAAGCAGCCATAGCTTCATTGATCGTCCTCGCACCCAGGCTTCCGCCAAAAACCAGCAAAGTCTTCTTCCCTGGTTTAAGACCAAAATATTCTAGCGCCTCTTCTTTAGTGGCTTTAATGTCCCGGAGGTCTTGCCTCACCGGATTACCAGTTAGCTTGAGCTTTTGCCCGGGAAAATAACGGTCCATGTTTTCATAAGCCACACAGATCACATCAGCCTTTCTGGAAACCAACTTATTGGTAACCCCGGCATAAGAATTCTGCTCCTGGATCAGGGCTGGAATTCCTTTGCGAGTGGCAACTTCCAATACAGGTCCACTGGCAAACCCTCCTACCCCTACTACTGCATCCGGCTTGAACCTGCTGACGATGGACCATGAACGGACCATACTGCTCAGTAGTTTTACCGGAAACATCAGGTTTCGTAATGTCAACTTGCGGTGAAAACCGCTTATCCACAATCCTTTGATTGGGTAGCCCGCATTGGGGACTTTTTCCATTTCTATCTTTCCCTTGGCGCCGACAAATAAAATATCGACATCAGGGTTCTTTTTTTTGATCGCATCAGCAATGGCAATAGCGGGAAATATGTGTCCTCCTGTTCCGCCGCCGCTGATTAAAATTTTCATAATCCTGTTGCTTGTTACTGGTTGCTGATTGCTGGTTTTCTGGATTCTTGTTTGCATAATGAATTGGTTTAAAAATTAATAATGACAATTTCATTAACTGCAAACTCACTCTAAATTCCATGGTGCTCAATCAATCTGAGATCCTTAGCCCTGTGACTCGAGGTGCTGAGGACCACAGACTGAACATCTAATCAGACACCGCTTCAATATATTTACTAACACTCAATATTATTCCAAAGGCCAGGCTGGTAAACAACATCGAGGTTCCTCCCATACTGATCATGGGCAATGTCACCCCGGTTACCGGAACCAGGTGAACGGATACCGCTATGTTGGCAAAAGCCTGTAATACCATACTCAAACTTAGCCCGATAGCCATCATCGCCCCAAATGCCTTGGGGCTCTTCGTAACCAACCGCACCACCCTGAAAAACAGGAGCAAGTACAGAAAAATGACTACAATACCTCCTATCAATCCATACTCTTCACAAATGATCGCATAGATAAAATCGGAATATGGGGATGGTAAAAAGTTCCGCTTAGTACTATTGCCTGGACCATTCCCAACAACACCACCATTGGCAATGGCAATTTTAGCCTGTTGAACCTGGTAGCCACCATCCGGAGTATTCATAAACTCTTCCATTCGATTGGCCCAGGTATCCACCCGGACACTATCCGGGTAGAACCTTCCCAAAACTATCAGGAAGGCAAATACCACTACTCCCCACAGCAGCAAAACTCCAATATATTTCAAAGCCACACGTCCGATAAACATCATGAACAAACAGGTCAGAAACAGCAAAATGGCTGTGGACAAATCCGCCGGAGCAATCAATCCACAGATGATCAAAACCGGTACGATGATGGGCAAAAAGGCACTGTTAAAATCCTTTATGTAATCCTGTTTGGCCGAAATGGCCCTGGCTACATAAATGATCAATGCCAGTTTTGCGAAATCAGACGTTTGTATGGTAATGCCTACAAAAGGCAACTCGATCCATCTTTTTGCATCGTTTATATCCGCTCCGAAAGCCAATGTGTACATCAGCAAAGGGACCGAAAGCACCAATAAAACCGGGGCAACCCGATTATATTTAGTGTAATGAAGCATATGAGCAATGTAGGTCAGGAAAATCCCGCCCAGGAGAATAACTCCATGTTTGATCAAAAATGCTTCCGTATTTCCACCACGTTCTTTGTATGCCAAAGTCCCGGTGGAACTGTAAACTGCCAGGATGGAAAATACAGCCAACAGGATGAGAATGGCCCAAATGGCCTTATCCCCCCTTAATTCAGCATAAATCCTTGCAGTTATTGTTGACACTATCTATCAGTTTTTTCGTTTACTTCTATTTATTTTTCAACTTCAGCACCTCATTCCTGAATTGGTTGCCGCGATCCTGAAAATTGTTAAAAAGATCGAAGCTTGCACAAGCAGGAGACAATAGAACCACATCACCTGAGGTTGCAAATTTTGTCGCTGCTTCCACTGCTTCTGCTGCACTTCTCGTTTCCACTATTGGAATTCCAAAGGGCATGAAAGCATCCAGCAATTTGAAATTATCCACACCAAGACATACAATCGCTTTTACCTTTTCCTCCACCAGGTCAAATAGCCTTTCATAATCATTTCCTTTATCCTGCCCTCCAGCTATCCAAACCACCGGCTTTTCCATCGCATGCAATCCGTAATAAACGGCATCGATATTGGTGGCTTTACTGTCATTCACATATTCAACCCCATTAATGGTGGCGAAGCTTTCCAACCTGTGGGACAATGGGACAAAAGTCTTCAGCGCTTTTTGAATCGCATCATCCGACACACCACACCTTTTCGCGACAACAGCCGCAAAAGCTGCATTCATTGCATTGTGAACTCCTCTCAGACTACTTCCTCCCAGGTCGAATTCCGTGCCTTCTATTTCAAATTTGTTTCCCGATACCATTTCCATTGAAATGCCTATCGTTTCGGCTTTTGAAGCTTTCTTTTTCAGAAAACCGGTTATATCAGGATCATCCTGATTGATGCAGAATACATCATTGGCATCCTGATTCATGGTAATCCTGAATTTAGCCGCTATGTAATTCTCCATACGGTTATCATAGCGATCGAGATGATCAGGAGTTATGTTCAGTAATAAGGCGATGTCAGGTTTAAACTGATCTACACCGTCCAGTTGAAAACTACTCAACTCCAACACCCAATAATCTGTAATTTCCTCTGTCAAACACCTGGCAAAACTCTTTCCGATATTCCCGGCAACCGTTACATCCAATCCTGCTGATTTCAGCACATGGCCAATGAGCAAGGTGGTGGTGGTCTTTCCGTTACTCCCGGTGATACCAATGGTTTTTCCTTCTACATATCTCCCGGCAAATTCGATCTCAGAAATCACCGGCTTTCCTGATTCGACAAGTTTTTTTACTACGGAAACCTTGTCAGGAATTCCTGGACTTTTAATCACCAGATCTGCCGAATCAATCTTTTCCCAGGTGTGCCAGCCTTCCTCGTATGGAATGCTGTTACGGAGTAATTCATTTTTAACCTTCTCCGTAATTTTTCCTTTGTCGGAAACAAAAACATCAAACCCTTTTTCCTTGGCAAGTAATGCTGCCCCTACTCCACTTTCTCCTCCACCGAGAATGACTATTTTTTTGTTCTCCATTTTTTTCCTTTAACAATCAGCTATTAGCGTACTTTCAGGGTTATGATGGTCAAAACTGCCAGCAAAATCCCAACGATCCAGAAGCGTGTGACAATTTTGGTTTCCGCCATTCCCAATTTCTGATAGTGGTGATGTAAAGGGGACATTTTGAAAATTCTCCTCCCTTCACCGTATCTTTTTTTGGTGTATTTGAAATAGGCCACCTGCAGCATCACGGACAGGTTTTCCATCAAAAAGACACCGCATAATATTGGTATCAATAATTCCTTTCTCAAAACAATGGCCATAGCAGCAATAATTCCTCCCAAAGTCAAACTCCCTGTATCCCCCATAAAAATGGACGCAGGGTAAGAATTGTACCACAAAAACCCGATGGCCGCTCCGACAAAACAAGCTGCGTAAATCACCAATTCTCCTGCTCCAGGCAAGTGGAGTATATTGAGGTAATTGGCTGCAATCGCATTACCGGAGACATAGGCAAATATCCCTAAGGTTGCCCCAATAATCCCCGAAACTCCGGTAGCCAGTCCATCCAGTCCATCCGTGAGATTTGCTCCGTTGGAAACTGCCATTACAATGACAATTACCAGAGGAATAAAAATCAACCACGCCCACCAGCCCATTCCACTACTCTCTTTGGTCAGGATTTGTGAATAATCAAGTCTGTTGCCTTTAACAAAAGGGATATTGGTCAATCCTGTTTTGTAATTGCCTTTTCCTTCCACAACTTCACCGTCTACGATCACATCACTGATCTTGTTCTCACTGATTCCCCATTCAATGGCATCTTCTGTAGACATTTCCACCACCACATCTTTGTGGACCAGCATGGTTATGGCGATAATCAGTCCCAACCCCAACTGTCCCATAAGCTTGGTTCTGCCTTTGAGCCCTTTTTTGTTCTTCTTGAAGACTTTGATGTAATCGTCCATGAACCCAATAAAGCCCATCCAGATAGTAGCCAGCAACATGAGGATGATGTAGACATTATCCAGCTTCGCCATGATAATGCTTGGCACCAAAATGGCGAGAATGATAATCAGTCCACCCATCGTAGGGGTACCTTCTTTCTCTTTCTGGCCTTCAAGTCCCAGTTCGCGAACGGTCTCACCCACCTGGGCTCTTCTCAACTTGTCAATGATCTTTTTGCCAAACAACATGGAAATAATGAGGGACAACACCATTGCAACTCCGGCTCTGAATGAAATGTAATTCAGCAACCCTGTCCCGGGCAACTTTCCAAACATTTCGTTGATCCATTCCGTAATTTCAATTAACATAGTTTCTCGTTAGTGTTTGTTTTAAATAATTAGTTATCAGGGCGTCATTTCCTGATTTGTAATAGTTATTTAACTCCCTCTTTATTTTTCGTTTGACATTAATGATTAAGCGCTTCTTTTAGCACTTCTTTATCATCAAAGGGGTGTTTCACCCCGTTTATCTCCTGATATTTTTCATGACCTTTTCCGGCTATCAGCACGATATCTCCCTTTTGTGCCAACCGACAGGCCGTTTTAATGGCATTTTGGCGATCCTGGATACTCAAAGCCTTATGTTTTCCATAAGCTGGAAGCCCATCTTCCATCTCCCTGATAATCTGGGCAGGATCTTCAGTCCTTGGATTATCCGAAGTCAGCACAACCTGATCGCTGTAATCTACGGCTACTTTGGCCATCTTCGGACGCTTGGCTTTATCTCTGTCGCCTCCACACCCAACGACGGTAATGATCTTCACGTCGTCCTGCCTGAGTTCAAAAATGGTATTAAGCACTTTCTCCAGAGCGTCTGGTGTATGAGCATAATCTACAATTCCAATTCGCTCCCCTTTCGGGTCAA
>QQUB01000386.1 GCA_008501835.1 Bacteroidota bacterium | reverse complement strand
ATACCACAAAGAGCCTATGCTTTTATGCGTGACCTGGAGATCGAATGCCACAAACTGGCCATTCCAATTACCACCAGACACAATGAGGTTGGACCAGGACAGTACGAATTTGCACCGATGTTTGAAGATGTCAATGTAGCTGTTGATCACAACCAGCTCTTGATGGACCTGATGGACCGTGTAGCTCAGAAGCACAAATTAAGGGTATTATTGCATGAGAAGCCTTTTGCAGGTGTGAACGGTTCAGGAAAGCACAATAACTGGTCGATGGCAACCAATACAGGTAAGAACCTCTTGTCTCCTGGAGAAATCCCGGGTAAGAATCTTCAGTTCCTGACATTCTTTGCCAATACCATTCAGGCCGTTTATAAGCATGCTGACTTGTTAAGAGCAAGTGTTGCTTCCTCTTCAAACGACCACCGCCTGGGGGCTAACGAGGCTCCACCAGCCATTATTTCCGTATTTATTGGAGAAACACTGACCAGAGTACTTGAAGAAGTTCGTAAAGGTGAGGTGACCGATAGCATGGATGTTAAAAAAGTTCTTGACTTATTGAGCAAGATCCCAAGTCTCGAAAAGGATAATACAGACCGAAACAGAACCTCTCCATTTGCCTTTACAGGAAATAAATTTGAGATCAGAATGGTAGGTTCCTCCATGAACTGTGCTGCTCCAATGACGATTATGAATACCATTGTAGGAAAACAGCTGGAGGAATTTTATGCGGATGTTCAAGGTTATATGAAGTCTGAAGGAATTAAGGCCCAGACTGCAGCCTTGAAGGTAATTCAGCAATACATTAATGAATTCCAGCCAATTCTCTTTGAAGGAGACGGTTACAGTGATGAATGGAAGGAAGAGGCTGCATCAAGAGGATTGTCTAATTTTCCAAATACTCCAGACGCACTTGACGCTTATGTGAATGACTCTTCAATAGCTGTCTTTGATCATAGTGGTGTTTATTCACCAAAGGAATTAGAGGCCCATTATGAAGTAATGTTGGAAAATTACATTCTTAAGGTTCAGATCGAAGCCAGGGTAATGGGAGAGATTTGTCTGAATCACGTGATGCCTGCTGCGATCAAATACCAGAATGTATTGGCCAGAAACATCAAACATCTCAAAGATATTGGACTTCCGGAAGAAGATTACGAAGCTCAATTGAAAGATGTTAAGCGTATTTCCTATTTCGTTCATGAGCTGAAAAACAACGTCAAAGCCATGGTGGACGAAAGAAAGATTGCCAACAAACTGGAAGATGCTTCCGAAAAAGCAAAGGCTTATTGCAACAAGGTTAAACCTTACATGGATACTATTCGTTACGCGGCAGACAAGCTCGAACTCATCATTGACGACAAAGACTGGCCAATGGTGAAATACAGAGAAATGATGTTTATCAGATAATAATAATTGAATAAATTATAATGGTAAATCCCGGATCTCGTTCAATGAGATTCGGGATTTTTTTTGCGACAAAACCTGATTGGATTCATCCAAGACTACAGGTCTTTGCGGGTTTAAAATCAATGAATTTGCTGATCAAGGATATCCTCAAATTTAATTGATTTCCCTTTTTTTATTTTTGATTGTACTATTGTGAGAGCGATAACCAGGGGGAAAAGTAAAGCCATCAAATAACCTCCAATGCTCGGAAAAATGTCGGGCACAGGAAGAGTTACCATAAACACTAACCAGACGAGGTAGAATCCCGAAATTAGTATTAACAGGACATTCAGAATCTTTAAAATAATTGCATTGTTTAGAAAGAGAAACAATATCCAGGATAGAAAAAATGGACTTAATAATATCAAAATATCTCCTCCACTACGGAAGTACATATTTTCCCAGCTTCCTTCTTCTAAATAAGGGACATAAACCTTGCAAATTGGCAGCAATGCAAGTAGGGCACAAATTACACTGATTGAATTAAGAAGAACCCTTTGAAGTTTCATATGGTTTATTTTCCCCGGAAAGGTAAAATATCCATTTCAGAAAATCTAATAATTCCAATGTGAAACCTATGGTAATAAAAACCGATCAGCAGAATTATGGTAAGTGATAAACCCTGCTTAAATTTTCATTACCATACCATGTAACGAAAACAGACCTCCGAGGTTTCTAAAACCTCGGAGGTCTTCACTTCTAACCAAGTAATCTTTTAAGGTTATCAACACCCCCTGCATTATAAACCTCAATTCCATGGCGCTTTAACATATTGGTAGCCATTTGACTACGCCTGCCGCTTCGGCAATAAGCCAGGATAATCTTTTTTTGCTTTTTGATATCCCCTGCTACTTCATTGATCATTTGCAGCGGAATGTTCACTGCTCCGGTTACATGCCCGGAAGCAAATTCAGGCTCTGTACGCACATCTAAAACAAGTGCACCTTTTTTCACTTTAGCCTTAATAGACTCAGCGGTTTCAAACTCCGGACCGCCGAATAACTTTTTAAAGAATCCCATTGTTCTGATTTTTTTTCACGGCAAATTTCATGCTTTCGCATCAGGTTGGCGGTGACAAGAGTCACACAATACATTTTTTTTCGTTTTACCTATGAATAGGAACTCAATGTGATTGGCATCACGGATAATTAGAACATTCTTGTGGTTCTTTGCAGAATAATTTTCAATCAGTCAAAAACACAAAAACAAAAATTATTATGGGGTACGTAATTCATTTAACGCTGGGGTTTGGAATGGCATTCCTGGGATTGGTTCCTCCGGGAATGTTAAATATGACCGCTGTAAGAACCAGCATTGAAAAGGGATTAAAATGTGGGTTAAGATTTTCGGCCGGTGCTGCCTCCGTTGTTATCATCCAGGCTTTCATAGCCCTTACCTTTGCCAAATACTTAAGCGCACACCCTGAAATTTTTGACACCTTGAAAAAAGTGGCAATCGGGATCTTTATTTTATTGGCTGTTTTCTTTTTCCGTCAGGCAAGAAAAAAATTCAAAGCTGAGGGTAAACAGAAAAAAGGAAACAGTTTTTACACCGGTATGCTAATGTCTTCTCTAAATGCATTGGCCATCCCTTTCTATTTTGGCTACAGTACAATCATGGAAACTAAAGGTTATATCATTTTACAACAACCTTACATCTCTTTGTTTGTACTCGGAGCCGTAGCAGGAGCTTTCACTTTATTCGCAACTTACGCCAAATTTGCAGAGGTAATTGTAAAGAGAGCTCAGTTTATTGCTAAAAACATCAATTATATTCTTAGCGCACTATTTGTTGTTTTAGCAACTATTCAAATAATCAGCCTATTCTAGAAATATCTTCTAAAAAATTTTGGAAATCCTTGCATTAAGTAAAATTAATGCCTACGTTTGCAAAAGCGAATCGAAAACAATTACGATGAAAGCTCATTTGAACAATACTTATTTTTTTGGTTTTTACTTTTACGGTCAATCGTAAGGGACTACCAATTTTTGTTCATAAGAGATAAGATATAAAATTAGGAAGTCCCGTTAAAACGGGACTTTTTTTTTGCAACCAAATCAAATTAAGCCATGTTGACAAGCAGAAATTTTAACTATTTCTTCTTTTACTTTTTCAGCAATGCATAGCAGGGCTTTATTGATAATAATGCAAAAAACAATGAGCCCCGGTTTTGGGGCTTTTTTTTTTCAATAAATTAAACAACAATGGTAAAACCGGAACAAACTATTGACATAGACACAAAACCAAGTCCTACCCTCAGGGTGGCTATACAAGGCTACGAAGGAGCTTTTCATGATATTGCCGCCCGATTGTGTTTCAAGGACCACAACATCGAAGCCGTTCCGGCCCATACTTTTGAGCAACTGGTACAAATGCTGGAAAATGACTCCTCTGTTGATGCAGCATTAATGGCCATAGAAAATACGCTTTACGGAAGCCTGATGCACAATTACAAATTACTCAACGATTCGGACCTCACGGTAACCGGTGAAGTTTTTCTTAGAATTAAACAAAACCTGATGGCTCTTCCGGGCACCAAAGTTGAGGATCTGAAAGAAGTCCACTCCCACCCTGTCGCCATTGACCAATGCCGTAAATTCTTTTTGGATCACCCACATATAAGGCTCGTTGAAACAGTAGATACTGCCCTGAGTGCAAAAAACATTCTGGAAAATAACCTGAAAAATACCGGTGCCATTGCCAGCACTCTGGCCGCAGACCTTTATAAGCTGGACATCATTGCAGAAGGCATTGAAACCCACCATAAAAACCATACCAGATTCCTGGTACTTCGCCGCAAGAACCATTTCATGGAAAGAGAAAAAGCCAATAAAGTATCTATCAGTTTTTCCACCACACACGAAGTTGGAAGTCTTCACAGTGTATTGGGATTGATGGCAGCTTACCACCTCAATTTAACAAAGATCCAATCCTCCCCCATCATCGGAAAACCATGGGAATACCTGTTTTTTGTAGACTTTGTTATGGGAGGCCAGATCACTCTGGAGCAAGGAATTGAAGCCATTCGACCTATTACCCAAAACCTCAGGGTGCTTGGAGCGTACCCCGTTGGAGAACACCATGAGTATTAAGGGAAAGGATGTTTAATTTTTTTTACAATAAATAACGAAACAATCAAATCATATATCATGACTTCTCGAAATCACGAAATATTGACCCCGGTTCCGATCATAAAACCTGCAAGCAGACTTGGAGATGTTAAGGAATATTACTTCTCTAAAAAACTGCGTGAGATCGCCCAGATGCGTGCGGAAGGAAAAAAAGTGCTTAATCTCGGCATCGGTAGTCCGGACCTCGCCCCCGCTGAGGAGGTGATTGAAGAATTCATTAACCATATTCATGACGAAGATAATCACGGCTACCAAAGTTATTCGGGAATACCGGAGCTGCGACAGGCTTTTGCCGGCTGGTATGCCGAGTGGTTCGGGGTAAACCTGGACCCGAATGGTGAAATATTGCCATTAATTGGCTCAAAAGAAGGCATCATGCATATCGCGATGACTTTTTTGGAAAAAGGTGATGAAGTGCTTGTCCCCAATCCAGGTTACCCATCATACAGCGCAGTATCAAAACTTACAGGAGCCACTATCCGTGAATATAAACTGGAAGCAGAAAATGGTTGGCTCCCGGACCTGGATAACCTCAGTCAGCAGGATTTATCGAAGGTGAAAATCATGTGGATCAGTTATCCAAACATGCCTACAGGTGCAAAAGCAGACACCGCCTTTTTTCAAAGACTGGTAAATCTGGCAAGGAAAAATGCCTTTTTAATCGTTAATGACAATCCATATTCCTTTATCCTGAATGACGAACAAAAGAGTATTCTTAGTATTCCCGGCGCCAAAGATGTATGCCTCGAATTGAACTCGTTAAGTAAATCACACAATATGGCTGGGTGGCGAATTGGAATGCTTGCCGGCAAATCTTATTTTATTCAGAATATTTTGAGGTTTAAAAGTAACATGGACTCCGGGATGTTTAAACCATCCCAGCTTGCAGCTGCTAAAGCGTTGACAAGCCCTGCTTCCTGGTACAAAAAACTCAACGATACTTACCGTGAAAGAAGGAAAGTAGTTTATGAATTAATGGACCTGCTGAATTGCGAATATGATACTAACCAATGTGGAATGTTCGTATGGGCAAAGGTCCCGGACCAATACGAAACCTCCTATGAATTATCTGATGAGATCCTTGAAAAAGTACATGTTTTTTTAACGCCGGGAGGTATTTTCGGATCCCAGGGAGAAAAATATATCCGGCTGTCCTTATGCAGTAAAAAAGAGGATTTCAAAGAGGCCATAGGCCGAATAAAATCTGTTCTAAATTCGTAACCTGCCTGACGACGTCAGGAGGCAGGTTCGCAACTTGTAATTAAATGACCATAGCAATCATAGGTATAGGATTAATCGGAGGCTCGCTGGCCATCACGCTCAAGGAAAATGGTTTCACAGACCATATAATTGGCGTGGATATCAATTCGAAAAATATTGATAAAGCCTACCGCAGAA
>QQUB01000049.1 GCA_008501835.1 Bacteroidota bacterium | reverse complement strand
GTCTGTGCTGCAATTGATGAAATAAGCCGCATCGGCCATATAGGCAAATTCACCGGCATAGATATTATCAGAATTATCTTCCAGCCTGAAATTCCCCCGTTTGGAAGCATTGGGGCGACTGGCAGTTTTTTTAATATTTGGATTGGCTTCCTGTCTTTCTTTAACTGCTGCTTTGGAAGAATCCACCACCGTTTCGGTAGCTTCCACATTTTCCTCGCCACCTTCCTGTACAGAGTTCTGACTATTATTACAAGCCACCATCAACACAGTAGCCAAAATCATCACTAACAGATTGAATTTCTTCATGATATTTTTCTTCAACTAAAAAATTATTTCTTAACCAAAAATTCACAATAACAGATTGTCAACGACTGTGGACTGCAGACTGGTTACTGCAGACTGAATTACGTATTCAACCCTCCACAAACGCTAATGGTCTGTCCGGTAACATAGGCGCCCATATCACTTCCAAGAAATACACATACATCGCCAATTTCTTCAGCTTTTCCGAGACGCTTCAAAGGAATATTTGACAGGTAAGCTTCCTTTGTTTTTTCATCCAGTTCGTCCGTCATATCCGTTTCGATAAAACCAGGTGCAATGACATTACACCTAATATTTCTGGAACCCATCTCTTTGGCAATAGATTTGCTAAAACCAATGATTCCGGCCTTGGAAGCTGCATAATTGGCCTGTCCGGCATTCCCGGTGACGCCCACGATAGAACTCATATTAATGATCGACCCACCGGTTCTCATCATCGGACGAATCACGTGTTTGGTCAGGTTAAAAACTGATTTCAGGTTCACCTCAATTACTTTGTCCCACTGCTCCTCATTCATACGTAGCATCAGGGTATCCTTGGTGATCCCGGCGTTATTGACAAGAATATCAATCTTTCCAAAGTCCTCTAAAACTGATTTCGCCAGAGCTTCTGCCTGCTCATAATTACTGGCATCCGATTGGTAGGCTTTTGCATTCACCCCCATTCCTTTCAACTCCTCAACGATAGCTTCTGCTTTTTCTGCAGAAGACAAATAAGTAAAGGCCACATCTGCCCCTTGTGAAGCGAATCTTCTCACAATCGCCGCACCAATTCCCCTGGACCCACCGGTTACCAAGGCTGTTTTTCCTGTTAATAAACTCATTTTGCTTTGCTTTTTTTGCGAAGGTAAGGATTTTTGAATGTTGATAGTAGATTGTAGATTTTAATTAAGGAAGATTTCTTTGCGTTCCTGGCGCTTCCCTTGCGAACCTTGCGGTTAAAAACCTAAATTTTCTTTAAAGAATCCCATCTTCCGGATGGTTCAAAAATCATAGTTCAAAACCACCCATCCGAATTAAATCTCCTCACTTAAAAATCCTATATTTGCTAGTGGTTAGTCAATGTTTGAATGACGGCTGAAATTTCTGTGATTTTTTTCTCTAATCAAGGCGGAGGTTCTTTTGCTTAGCCAAAGTTAAGGAAAACGGTTCTCCAACGCTGAGTAGGGGAAAAAGGCACTGGAAGTTCCCTGTCCATTTAAGCTTGACTAACCACTAGGCATAAATAATAATAATTCTCTAACTAAATTTCAATCTCAATAAACATGAGTTTAAATATCAATTACACCGTTCTCGACAGGTTTCTGAAGTACGTAAAGATCGATACACAATCTGACCCGGAATCACCAACCTGCCCTTCAACCGAAAAGCAGAAAAACCTTGGCAGGATTTTGGTACAGGAACTCCATGAAATGGGTATCACCGATGCCGAAATGGACGAACATGGATATATCTATGCCACTGTTCCTTCCAATACAGACAAAGATGTACCTGTAATCTGCTTCTGCTCCCATATGGACACCTCTCCTGACAGCAGCGGTACTGATGTTAAGCCTATCATTCACAAAAACTACGATGGATCAGACCTCGTATTGCCAGACGATCCCAACCAGGTGATCAGGTTCGACAAACATCCGGAGCTGGCCAGACAAATCGGTAACGACGTCATCACAGCAAGCGGACTCACTCTGCTCGGCGCTGATGATAAAGCCGGAATCGCTGAGATCATGGATGCTGCCAACCACCTTATGAAAAACCCTGATATTAAGCACGGTAAAATCCGCATCCTCTTCACCCCTGATGAAGAGATTGGCCGTGGCGTGGATAAAGCTGATATGGAAAGACTGGGTGCTGACTTCGGATATACCATGGATGGTGAAGAAGCCGGTTCCATGGAAAACGAAACCTTCTCAGCAGATGCCGTTAAGATTGTCATCAATGGCGTAAGTGCCCACCCGGGATTCGCCAAAGGCAACATGGAAAGTGCCATCAAGATTGCCGGTGAAATCATTGCCAGATTACCAAAGGACACGCTTTGTCCTGAAGCCACTGAAGGTATGGAAGGGTTTGTACATCCGACTGGCATGTCCGGTTCAGTTGAACAGGCGGAGATCCAGTTCATCATCCGTGATTTTGTGGACGAAAAACTCGTGGAGTACGAAGAATTCCTCAAAAATCTTGCGGAAGAAGTAATCAAGGATTACCCTAACTCCAGCTTTGACTTCATCGTAACAGAACAGTACAGAAACATGAAGGTTGTATTGGATAACCACCCTGAAGTTTCAGAATACGCCATTCAGGCCATCAAACGTGTAGGCTTGGAACCTATCCAGTCCAGCATTCGCGGAGGTACGGACGGCTCCCGTTTATCATTCATGGGACTCCCCTGCCCTAACATTTTCGCAGGAGGACATTTGTTCCACTCCAAGCACGAATGGGTAGCAGTTCAGGACATGGAAAAAGCTGTGGACACCATCGTTCACCTCGCCATGATCTGGGAAGAGAATGGCAAGTAGGCAGGAAGTGATGAGTGATGAGTGATGAGTGATGAGTGCAGAATTTCAAGGTGATGCCTTTGAGTTGGCTATGAGCGCTGGAAGAAGGCGTTGCCTTGAAATTTATGCCTTTGAACTGGCTTAGCGGGCTGGCCCAAGGTGTCGCCTTGTCATAAGAAAAAAGACCTTGCGACCTTTGCGCTACTTCGCGCACCTTGCGGTTAAATAATCTCCGTTCACCCGAATATTTAAAAAAAATGAAAATTCAATCCCTCGAAAACACTCCCTTTGAAGTAATTCTCCAATGTTTCTTCGACGCATTTGCCGACTATTTTGTCGATGTAAGAATGCCTGTCGAATTCTGGCACAGCCGTTGGAAAGCTGACCGGGTGAATTTCAGCCATTCCTACGGTGTTTTTGATGATGACAACCTCGTAGGGTTCATCCTCAATGGCATCGGTTACCGCGACGGCAAAAAAACAGCATTTAATGCCGGAACCGGGGTAATCCCCAAATACCGTGGGCAAAGATTGGTCAAAAAAATGTACGAAGCCTTTTTACCGGAATTGAAATCGATCGGGATAGAAAATTGTGCCCTTGAAGTAATCACCGAAAACAAAAAAGCCGTCAAAGCCTACCAAAGTGTAGGAATGCAGATTACCCGGCATTACATATGTTATAACGGACCATTTCAGATTAGTGACTTTGACCAGGAAGTCATCGTCAAAAAAGTCGAAACGCCATCCTGGGATACCTATGCAGACTTCCAAAGGGAAGGATACTCTTGGGGTAATTCCAGGACATCAGTAGAACTGTATGATAGTTTCGAAGCTTATGAAATGTGGTCCAAAAGTCAACTGAAAGGTTACTTTCTTATTGACCCAGAAAAAAGCACCCTGGCTCAGTTTGAGGTAAAAAATAACGATTGGGAAACATGGGGAAAGCCGCTGTTCCGCAAGGTTAGTGAAATTTCTTCTACAATAAAAATCAACAACCAGGACAATAAAAACAAGGCCCGAATACGTTTTCTCAACCAGATAAACTTGCCTGTCACCATTGAACAATTCGAAATGGAAATGGTCGTTTAGGACAGTAAACGGTATTTCTGAAAAAGAATTCGGGCATCATATCTAAAAAATCCGTATCTTTAGAGCCACGAAAATTTCCGAAAAGTAATTCCCCCCTCATTTTTCGGTCATCCAGCTTCGACTATCTACAACCAAAAGCAAGTTGCGGTAATTCGCCAACTTGATATATTTCAAATTGTTACCCACAATTTTCAAAAAGTTTGTTCACCCAATACTTTTTGAGAGTTTGGGCTTGTATTTGGAATCTATTCAAGTTGTATCTCAACTTGCGTTGACGTACTCATATTATATCTTGATATACGGAGATCTTCAATTGGCTAAGAGGACCTCTTTACTGTTTATTGAGTTATAAAACATAATTCGCAATGAGAAAACTTGACAAGAAGCCGGGTAACCGTCTCTTTAGAGAGGGGAGACGTTATATCCACACTCAATTAAAAAATCACCTAAACAACGCCATAATGTTTTCCTGCATTATGCTGTTGTTTACTGTACCAACCATCGCTCAGCATAATTTCACGCTGTACCACAATGCACAATTACCACAAGCCAGTTTTGAAAATCCGGGACAGGAAGTCTGGATGAATGGCTATCTCATTCTTCCCGGATTGTCTGGTGCCAGATTCGATTTATTCAGCGACGGACCATTTCTGGAACAGATGAATCTGAACAAGGACTTTGCCCTTAATGCCATCAGTTCTGACATCCTGAATGCTGAAAACATGCTTAACGGTAGTGCGCAATCCACCATTCTTGGGTTTGGTTTCAGACATAAAGCAGGATTTTTCCACTTTAAATTGCAGGAGCACTTTACAGCTGATATTCATTATCCACGCCCACTGTTTGAGTTGATTGAAAATTACAATGCAGAAGCCGGATCGCTCAACACCTATGCACTGGACCCATTAACCTTTAATGCATCACATTTCAGGTCATATACTTTTGGATATACCCACAGGTTCACCAAATTGTCCATTGGAGCCAATTTGCGGTATCTTCAGGGAATTGCCAATGTGAATATCACCAATAATAATCTTGGGATAAATTATTCAAAAGACGATGGGGGTTATAGTGTTCAGGGAAGTCTTGAAGCATTAACTGCCGGCACTGAAATGTATAAAGACCCAAAAACGACCAATTTCATCAAAGGTTCAGGAAATTCCGGTTTTGCATTGGATGTAGGTGGTGCTTTCCATTTCTCCCGGAAATTTGAAATGTCCTTTGCTGCACAGAATCTCGGAAAATTATTCTGGAAAAACCATATTCACCAGACCACCATGCTGGATGAAACCACCGTTTTCCAGGCTAAAGACTCTCAGGAGCTTTCCGACGAACTCGAAGAAAACTTTACTGCACTTTTTGACGATGAAATCATCTCGTCTAACGGAAATAAATATCAAACAAACCTCAGACAAAAATACCTGCTTGGTGCACGGTATTTTTTCACCCCTTCCACGAATATGGGCCTCCTGTTCCATACTGATGTATGGGACGGACAGGCCAACTTCGGAGGAGCACTATCCTTAAACACTCAGGTTCAGGATATCATTGGCTTTTCCCTCGTAGCTTCCAAATATCAAAATGAATCCTTCGATCTTGGAGCCGGTTTCAATTTTAACGTCGGGCCAGTACAGTTCTATGCAATGACTGACAATATAGTCTCCATGGTTTCCAAAGAAGGTTCTCATAAACTGCATGGGATGGCCGGGATCAATTTCATTTTTGGAAAAATGACCAGAAAGCAAGCCGTGCTGCATAACCCACCAAAAGATCTGGTAGTTGCACCCCCTGCTCCTATTCTTGTTAGAGAACTGCCTGTTTATTTTACCAATGAACCGGATTATACTCCAAGAGCTCCTCTCCCACTCACCGAGCAGGTGATTGGAGGAAACTCAGCTTTGGATAAAATGGACGAAGAGCCTCTGCCGGAAGGATATATCAGATACAGGGCACAAGTAAGTGATGCAGAATCCAATAAACCACTCAATGAGGTAAGCATCAACGTTTATAAACTTAAATCACGTCAAATTCAGGTGCTGGTGCATTCTGAAATGACCAAACACGGATACTTCTCCATTCCAATTT